>DASVAM010000712.1:0-9126 GCA_036376375.1 Chitinophagaceae bacterium | reverse complement strand
AATGGCAATGCTTGAAGATGTCCTGGTACCCGTGTATTTTTATCATCGTTACCAGGTAGAAGCTGCAACAAAACCGGTTGGTGGCATGTTTTATAATTACTCTCTGCGTGGCGATGGACAGATCATCACCAGGCCTTTGTCAAAACAGGAACAGGTAGCAGCATTAAATACCATCATTGATTGCCTGGATCCGAAATTTTTAAGATTGCCGGATCAAATTGCCAGTTTAATTCCACCGTTACCAGCAGGTTATGGATCTTCGAGAGAATTATTTCGCAAAAGAACAGGGCTTGCATTTGATGTTTTATCGCCTGCGGAAACAGCCGCCGATCTTCCTTTATCATTTTTATTTAATGCGGAACGATTAAACAGGATGATGCAGTACGAAGTGACAAGCAAGGGTTTGGGCGTTGCCGAAATGATCAACCTGCTCGTTTCTAAAACATGGAAAGCACCCAGGTTGGCAGGTATTGATGGATTGATACAAATGCAAACAGAGCAGGTATTATTGACTTATTTATTGGCGGCAGGCGTTAACGACAATAATTCTTTTGCCGTAAAATCAGTATTGCAAACAATAGTAAAGGATTTAAAAGTTTTTATAGATACAAAACTGAAAACGACTACCAACACCCTGTATAAAGGGCATCTGTTATTTGCAATTGAAAGAATGAAAGAACCGGAGAAAGCAAAACCAACAATGCATAGGGAGATACCACCCGGCGCACCGATCGGTTGCGATGGGGACCATTAGTCAACCTTTTTTGTCAATGGAAGCCAGGACCTCATTGCGATAGGTGGCGCCGATAGGAATGCTTTTATCTTCCACCTGCACATAATTGCCCTCTATGAATTTTATTTTGTTACGGGCAATGATAAAACTTTTATGAACCCGCATAAATTGTTTTACAGGTAATTCTTCCTGCAATTTCTTCATTGTTTCGTTAATGATCAAATGCCCCGAATCTGTGACGACCTTCATATAATCCCCAATTGCTTCGATATAATGTATGGTGTCAAGTTCAACACGGTGAATTTTTTTATCGGCTTTCAGGAAAATAAATGAGATGTTATTATTACTATTGGTTAGAATTGCCGAAGCATTGAGTTTCTCCAATGCTTTATTTACGGCTTTCAGAAATCGTTCAAAGGAAAATGGTTTGACCAAATAATCAATCGCATTTATCTCAAATCCTTCGACCGCATATTCAGGATAGGCGGTCGTAAAAATTATTAATGGAGGACGGACCAGTGTCTTTATAAAATTTATTCCCGATAGCCTGGGCAGGTTTATATCCAAAAAAATAAGGTCAATATTTTCTCTTGTTAAAATTCCCTGTGCTTCCAATGCATCATTACAAACGGCTACGATTTCCAAAGCCGGCTGTTCGGCCATGTATTTTTTGAGAACATTTTGCGCCAACGGCTCATCTTCTATTATGATACATTTATAAGGAATCATAAGCTAAGTTGTAATGCTACCATAAAACGGTCTTGCTGGTCTTTTATATTCAATTGGTGCTTCCCGGGATATAACAATTGTAATTGACGTTTTATATTTTCCAGTCCCAGCCCATTATGCTCTCCCTTCTCTATTTCATCAATGCTACCTTTATTATTTTCAATTTCAAAATTCAGTTTTTCTTTTTCAATGTTTATATCGACCCGGATAAACGTATTTCCTGAACTTCCTTTTGCTCCATGTTTAAAAGCGTTCTCAAGGAAAGTAATAAGCAATAAAGGCGCAATTTTTTGATCTGTTACTTCGCCTTCTTTAAGGAACTCCACGTTTAGTTGTTTTCCTGAGCGGATCTTTTGCAGGGCAATGTAATTTTCGGCTACCGCCAGCTCGTTTTCCAATGGCACAAAATGATCTTTTGAGGCATAAAGAAAATAGCGCATCAGATCTGACAATTGTAAAATTGAACCAGGCAGCCGATCATCCTTATCCAGCGCCATTGAATAAATGCTATTCAATGTATTAAAAAAAAAGTGCGGATTGATCTGGGCCTTCAGGGCTTTCAACTCAAGCGCTGTTTTCTGTTTTTCTTTTTCCAATAATTTCTTCTGTAGTTCACTAACGAAAAACCATGATTTTGATAGCTTCAATAGGGTGGTTATCACGATGTAAATGATAAAGAAGACTGCAATTTCTTTGAAGGTGAAATAAGAAATAAAAAAATAATCAGGAAATATTGTTGCCGACCATTTTGCAAAAAAATTATAATTGAGCCAGGTGAATAAAATAATAATGAGTGAAAGTGCCAGGGCATAAAGCAAAAACCCTTTGCGGGTTCCAAATTTTGGAAGTAGGAATTCGAGGTTGAGATAAACCGCAGGGAAAAGGCTGGCCTGGAATAATGCCGTATAAATATAGTCTACGGTTGCAGGTTTAGGACCCGTCTTAAAAATGGCAAGAAATAAAATGAAGGAAAGCACCCAGAAGAACAGGTGCTGTAAGACTCTTAATAAAGGATGATCAAGCTGCCAATTCTTTTTGTTCATTCCTTAGCTTTTACGATTCAAGGTAACCGAATTTTCTTTGTTGAAAAAGCGATCATCATTTCCATATTTCAGAATGAATTGTTGCAGGTCATTTGTTGAAGCAGTAATAACGAAAGTATCATACATCTCATCAGTTTCATTTTTTATTTTGATCCGGCCCGCTTTTACCTGCCTGTATAAAAAATCACCATCAATGAAATCAAGCCTGATATTTTTGGAGTTAGCAAACTGAACTCTTGCAATTGAATGAGTGTTGATGCAGTCAATATAAGCGTCACTAATGTCATCATTGCTGTCCAGCGGTTGGATATCTACACTTGTAAAATTCATAAACAACTGGCCGTTTAATTTTATCAAATTTCCGAATAGAAAATATTCCAATTTGTTCTTCTTGTATTTGATTAAATACGATTTGGAGTATAGAATGGAGTCCTGCATTTCTTTTTTTGTCCGGATTTGATCTTTAGCTTTCCGGGTGTCAGGGAGTTCCTTTATTAATTGCTTGTAAATAGCACTTTCGGAAAACTTTTGCACGGTATACTCCTGTTCATCTGAATTCCAGGTGCCGATGATCCGGTCATCGATGATTGCAGTATTGTATGTTGTAAGCGGTCGTAAGGAGGTAACACAAGATGGCATAATAACCATAAGAATAAATACAGGAAAAATGATCTTTTTCATGTCAGTTGTTTTATAATGTTCGATCAATTATTTTTTGAAAATGGTTTTTTCACTTCTATAAGCGGAGGGCTCATCGCCATATTTGAAAAGATATTGTTGAAGCTCTTTGGTAGAAGCGGTTATTACAATATTATCATCACCATCTGTTTCGTGACTAATTCGGATCTTTTTTTCTTCGATGAGGTTTGTAATAAACCCTTCGTCCAACTGGCTTAATTCAAAGCCGCCATCCTCTAAAATTTCGACACGATAAGAGGTATGCATTTTTACAAAATGTAGTCCGAAGAATTCATCGAGCTTTTGGTGTTCTTTTGTATCGGCGGGGTAATAATCAAAATAAAGATGCTTACCGATGCGGGCAAGAAAAGCTATATGTTGTGATGTGATCGTACCCTTTTCATCTAGGTTAATAACGAGATAGCCTTTTTGTTTAATGGCAGAGATTTTTTCAGGCAACCTGATCGAATTTTCTGCAGCAAGATTAGTGATCAATGCAGTGCCCTTGTTTCCCTGGTTATCAGTTTTCCAGCTTCCCAGCAGTTTTGGCTCATAAACAATATCATTTTCCGTAAAAATGGGATGTAACGTTTTCAGGCAACTACTTAAGAAAATGATCAAAAAAGAGAATGCCAGAACGATCGATACTTTTTTCATGTTTGATATATTTTACATGTCAAAAGTATCAGCAGGTTTATCAGCCAGGAAATTGTTTCGACAAACGAGTTGAAAATGCCGATGAACTATTTTTTTGGGACACCGATGACTTATTTCTTGAGGGTCAAATGCGTATCATCACAGAACGGAGGCGTTTTGGTTTTTTTACATTGGCAGAAATAAACTTCTTCTTCCTTATCAAACATCACCTTGATGCTTTTATAAGGTTCTCCAACAATATTCCTGTGAGCATGATCACAAAAAGGCTGCGTGACGCTTAAGCCGCATGTACACCATGAATAGACTTTTCCCGGCTGCACTTTTATAATTGCTGGTTCACATTCAGCCATTTTTGGCAGATTTTCATTGGGGATCAGTTCCATGCTATATATAATTTTTTATAAAGGAATATAATTGAAATGAATTTTTGTTTGAAAGTTCCTCGATCTTTTTCTTTAATTCCCCTTTATCAATACCGTTCATTCTCTTTCGTTGTATAAGCTGATAGGCTCTTTCTGCCAATAACCAATATTTCTTTTCTTTTGAATGATGATGCTTCAATAAATGCTCAACCTCTTTCATCAGTTCAGGTACGCCTTCATTTTGTAAAGCGACGGTTTTTATAACGGGCACTTCATCATACCTGTTATGAAACGCGGGCGCCAGCATTAATCGCAGGTTTTTTACAAATTGATCCGCGTCCGGTCGATCAGCCTTATTCACGACAAATATATCAGCGATCTCCATCAGGCCGGCTTTCATCGTTTGCACCTCGTCACCTGCTTCGGGAACTACAACTACCACGGTGATGTCCGCAAGACCCGCAATTTCAACTTCACTTTGTCCTACGCCAACTGTCTCAACAATGATAAAGTCAAAAGCGGCCGCTTTCAGTAACTCTGTTATTTCAATGATCTTCGGGTGCAAACCGCCCAATGATCCACGGGTTGCGAGTGAGCGAATAAAAACATTTGGATGATCATACCATCTACTCATTCGTATTCTGTCGCCCAATAAAGATCCAAGATTAAAAGGAGATGACGGGTCAACACAAAGTATCCCAACCTTTTTTCCATTTTTTACCAACAAGCCGATCAGCGAATCAACCAACGTACTCTTGCCTGCGCCCGGAGGACCGGTAATACCAATAACTGGTTTGTTGAGGTTGGGTGGTAATGACTGTAATAATTCTTCATAGCCATCGGCTTCGTTTTCCACCAAAGAAATGCTTCTTGCCAATGCCTTCGCATCGCCCAGTTGCAATTTTGGTAATAATTCAATCATCATTTTTGACCTGATCAAAAATACTCTTTATAATAAAGACATGAATGAGCTTAATAATTTTATTTTGCAACATGCAAAGGCTGTCCATCGTCATTGTTGTTAAAAACGGCGCAAAGGTTATTGGTGAAACCATCAGAAGTTTTTCCGGTCTCACGGATGATGTCGTTGTCTATGATAATGGCAGCGCAGATGACACAAAGGAAATCGTCGGGCAAACCAATGCAAAACTTGTGGAAGGCGTTTGGGAAGGTTTTGGTAAAACGAGAAATAAGGCCACAGCCCTGGCAAAATACGACTGGATCCTTAGTCTTGATGCAGACGAGGCAATCGATGAGCAGCTAAAGAATAGTTTATTAAAGCTGGAACTGGCTGATGAAAAGAAAGTGTTTGAATTCAGGTTCAAAAACTTTTTAGGAAATAAATGGTTGCGTTTTGGCGAGTGGGGCGATGATAAACATATTCGCCTGTTTAACAGAAAAAAAATAAGATGGAACGATGCTGAGGTGCATGAAACTTTGCAATTACCAGCAGATGTAAAAGTGATCCGGGTGCCGGGTTTTGTATTGCATAAAACCGCAGCGAGTTATCAGGAGTTTGAAAATAAAATGGAGCATTATGCAATGCTAAATGCAGAGAAATATTTTAAGCAGCAAAAAAGCTCAGGGCCGTTCAGGGGGTTTTTCTCTGCATCATTTTCTTTTGTAAAGAATTATTTTCTCAAGCTCGGATTCCTTGATGGTGTAACAGGATATCAGTGTGCAAGAATAAATGCCCGCTATACTTTTTTGAAATATAAAAAGTTGACCCAACTTAATCAACAGGCAGCCATCAGTCGTTCGCAGACAAGCAAGACTTCTTAAATTTACATAGCAGACTGCTGGGCAGAACTGGAGTCTGTAGCTGAAACATGACCAATTTCATTCCCATATTCCCACTTGGCATTGTGGTGTACCCCGGCGAAAATGTAAACCTGCATATTTTTGAACCACGGTATAAGCAGCTGGTTAAAGATTGTCATGAAAATAAGAAGCCCTTCGGCATACCGGCTGTTCTGAACAACAAGTTACAGGAGAACGGCACGCTGGTCAATGTTACGGAATTAACTAAAATGTATGACAATGGCGAAATGGATATCAAAACCAGGGGGGAAAGGGTTTTTAGAATGCTGGAAGTGATCAAAGAAGTTCCGGATAAACTTTATAGTGGTGCGATTGTAAATTATCCCGATAATAAAGAACAAGGCGATATTGAACTGATGCGCAGAGTAATGAATGGCATTCGTGAACTGCATAAATTGTTGAACGTATCGAAGGATTTTAAGAAACCTGACGAAGAATTGAAAACCTATGAAGTAGCCCATCATATTGGCCTTACCCTGGAAGAGGAGTATGAATTGCTTGGCCTGATGAACGAACTACAGCGCCAGGAATATATAAAACGACATTTGACCAAAGTATTGCCACTGGTAGCAGAGATGGAAGGGTTAAAAGAGAAAATAAAACAGAACGGACATTTTAAGAATCTATCCGGATTCCAGTTTGAATTGTAGGAAGCAATATGTAATAGTTATTCAACAACTTCACCCTTTATTTTAATTACCTTTATTGGTGGTTCACTGTTTGACCTTATTGCGATATTCTTCGAAACGATTCCAGAGTCTTTGTTGATATTGGGGGAGTAAATTACTTCAATAACACTTCCCTGACCTGGCGGTATATTTTCTTTTTTATAATTAACTTGTGTACAACCGCAATCAGCTGAGACATTAATAAGTTTCAAGGTATCTGTTCCAGTATTCTTGAAATCGAAACTAGTTTTTAGAATTGAATCCCATTTAATTTTTCCAAAATCGAGGACCTCTTTTTCTAAAGTTAGAAGCGGAGATGTTTTTGTATTCTGACAAGCACTTGAGAATATCATAAATAACCCAATTATAAATAGTTTCATATTTTTTATTTGAAGGAAACAATTTTCTTTAGTGTTTCATTGACGTAGATTAGTCTTTCATCCTTGTTAAAACCATCATGTCTCTCTCGCATAAAGCCCGATTTATCAATTATTAATTCAATTGGGTATCCATCTACTTTAATTAGCTTTCCTAATGAATTTTCTTTATCATACAAAATTTGAAATTTAAATTCTTTGTTCTTATTTACAAACTCCACTACTTTATTAAGACTATCAATATTGCCATTTATTACCGACAAAATCAAGATAGTGCTATCGGATTGGATTTTCTCGTAAAGTGCTTGTAGTGATGGCAATTTTAAATTGCATTGATAGCAACTTAGAAACCAATTATCAATAAAAAGGATTTTATTTCTTAGCCTATTTTTGTCAAATGGTGTATCATTTAAATTCGAAAAATTCAATTTATCATAAACTGAAGATGAGGGTGAAATTTTTTCTCGGTTTCGGTTAAACAATAAATGCGGAGTATAATAAAATGTAATGAAAAGGAATGAAGAAATCGTTCCAAGTAAGATTAAATAAAATACAAAAGGTCGCTTACTTTTTTCATTTTTCTTTTTTGCAACCTCACCCAAAATAAAAGCAAGCGTCGCAAAAATAAATGTAATGGGTGAAAAAATAGGAAAGGTTTGCGGATTGACAGCCAGAGCCAATATGTTTAGTATAAACAATGGAAGTAAAAAGAGATAAATATAATACTTGAAAAATTTACGGTTGAAAATTAAACCGCACAAGAAATATACAATTAGGGTGACGATATATGTTATGAGTGAAAATTGTATGATCAACGATATATCTACAGCAGCTGCTGCAATTATGGAAGCTATAATGAATAAAGCAATTTTGGCCAATGTATTCATCTGGGATTAAAAGAGAAGCTGTTTTACAAAACAGCTTCTTATATATTATGATTTGAATAATTCCTTTGTTTACAAAATTAAACAGGTCTGCAGAGTCCATTACAAGAAAATAATAAAAGAGCTCCACAGCCCATTAGAGTATGTTTGCACACAGTTTCCAGCTGCTCATCACAAGGTGCCAAAGGATCGCAATAGTTCGATTCAGTTGAGCATTTACATTTTTTTACTCCTCCTTCATCTGGATCTACATTATTAGGGGTAACGGTTCCTCCTTTATAAGGGCTAACTGATGCTATCAATTTTCTTGCGTTTATATCTCCGAATAACATTCTTGCTTTCTGCGTAATATTTTTTGCAAGATTTGTTTTGAACTCAATATTTGTCTTGGAGCTTATCAAAAATAGATCAGGGTTTACCAAGTCAATCAATTCATTAATGAAAATTTTTTGCTCAGAACTCAAGGACTCACTCGTCTTAACATTTTTAAGTTTTGAGCTCCACAAGAACGCCATTTCATAATTATTCAATAACCTGAAAGCGGTACGTTGTTCATCTTCAGGTAAGTTCACTATTTGAGAAATGATTTTTTGGTTTATAAAGTCTTTCTCACTGCTTGTAGAAGACGAACCTTCCTTTCCGCAGCTGGAAAGCAATACAGTGAAAAACAAAAGAATGCTTGCAGTGGAATTTTGAAGTTTCATTTGGAAGAATTTTTATAAAGGAATATTTATTATCGACTGCAATATATTGAGAGGGGGGGGGGGATTTTCAATACCCCTTTCGGGGTATTTTTGCTTTATGTCAGTTACCATTTGCTTCGATTTCGGCAACACAAGATTAAAGGCTGCCATCTTTCAACATCAACAACTCGCTGAGGTCATCGTTATTGAAAATGATGGAAATGGAACCATTGAATCATTGTTAAAAGAGTTTGATCCACAAAAAATAATCTTATCATCTGTTATTAATCATAATCCTGAAATAGAAACACAATTTGCAGCAAGGGCAAAATTTCACAAGCTCAATCACGTTTCAAATCTTCCCTTTACGACTCCCGTTGGAAAACCAGAAACGATCGGGGCAGACCGTCTTGCATTATCCGCAGCAGCAGTTTATTTTTTTCCAAAACAACACAATCTTGTAATTGGGATGGGTAGTTGTATTACTTATA
>DASVAM010000591.1:0-2602 GCA_036376375.1 Chitinophagaceae bacterium | reverse complement strand
TGAGGTTTCGAAAATTCATACTAATCTTTTGGTTTTCACTCTACAGTACCATAGCCGCTCTGTCTCAAACCAGGTCAGAATCAATCTATCTTGAATTTCTGGGGGATTCAATTCTAATTCAATGCGATCTCAAATCCTTTGACCCGTTCTTAAGTCCGCTATCGGAAAATAGCATAACGGATTTTTATAAAAAGCTTGAGTCTTCTGACTATGAACCGATCGTTGAAGGCTTACTGAATTACCGTGACAACGAAAAACTTGATGACTGGCTCTATTACCAGTTGATCCGTAAAATGGCCCAGCAAATTAGTCCCAAGGCTAATAATTATTACAGTTATACAATTTACAAATGGTTTTTTTTGACCAAATCAGGGTATGACGCAATGCTGAGAACTTCGGATCATAAAATATTGTTCTATGTGCAAAGCGATGAAAACATCTACAACATTCCCTCCCTGGTCCGGGACGACAAACAGTATGTATGTTTAAATTATCATGACTATGGTAATGAAATTGACTTTGAAAAAGAGCATTTCCGGAATGCGGGGCTCCCGATTTCCGGGGCTAAAAGAGCTTTTACCTATAAAGTAAATCACTTGCCTGATCTGAAATCTCGGGATTATGTTGAAAAAGATTTACAATTTACTTATTACCAGAATGAGTATCATTTTAATATCAAACTGAACCCCCAAATAAAAAACATCTTCACCAACTACCCGGCTGGAGATTATAGCAACCAGTTTTCCATTCCGCTCAGCCGGCAAACCCACAATTCTCTTATACCGCAACTTAAGAATGCCTTGCAATCAATGAATACATTCCAGGGAGTTGATTATTTAATGAGATTTACGCGATATGCATTTTTATTTGAAAAGGATACTGTTATTTACGGCCGGGAGAAACGATTATCCGCTGAAGAGACCCTTTTGTATGACTATAGTGACTGTGAAGACCGTGCGGCCTTATTTCTCTATCTTGTCAAAGAGATCTACGATCTGCCCATGATAGTTCTCGCCTATCCGGGTCACGTAACGGTGGCCGTTAAATTCGATAAACCCGTCGGGACACCGATCGTTTACAACGGAGAAAAGTATACGATCTGTGAACCGACACCACAGAAGAAAGATCTGCATGTGGGGAAGATGCTTCCACAACTTAGAAAGGAAAAATTTGAAATTGCTTACGTTTACCAGCCTCTAAATAAATAATTATTGAGTAATTGGCTCCTTCGCATTTTTTTGTAGCTCATCCAACAGGTCTTTGGTCGTCTCGCTCATTTTAGTAAAATATTTTTCACCGGTCTTAATAAATGAAATAGACATACAATCTTTCAACCTTGAAAAATAAGCGACATATACCGCTCCATGCTCTCCGTAAAAATAGATCTTTCCCTGCGTGGTACAGGTATCTTTAGGCGGTATCACGCTACCGTTTATGTCGTCGTTCAACTTTGAAATGATCTCCTTTTCATACACTTTTACCATACTGAAAAAACGTGGATTGCCCGGCGCCCGGTAATACATCACAACCGCACTGTCAGTCGTAGCTATCTCAGGCTGCAAATTTCTTTTTGAATTGCTTTTACATCCGATAACAAATGCAAAAAATACAAAACCAGGAAAAATCTTTTTTTTCATATCGCTTGTTGCTGAACTGTAATTAAAACGTCCCGAAGATCTTTCGGGACGTTATGAAATCTTATTAGTAAAACTTTTTAATAGCTTTTATTCTGCGGATCCCAATTGGTCCAGGTTGCGGTCCAATCTGTTGTACCGAAAGCTCCGCGATAAGTTGTAGCAGTAAAAAATGCATTCATACCCATAAAGCTTGCACCGGTTAATGCAGGTGAACCTGTTTGAGGCAAAAAGTTAGGTGCGGTTGAATACAATGGACTTGCCAACTTAATGTTAGCGGCATCAGTATAGGTAATACATCCCTCACTTTCAGCTTTTGCCTGGATTTGTGCATTTGTTGCTATTGCAGCATTGGCAGTTTTGTACGGCAAAGCAATCGCATGTACCAAATTGTTTTTGAATTCTGAAATCCCATTTACATAGTAATCATTTAAAGTGGCATCTGATTCCATAGAAAATCCGGCATCAGGATGACCCATTAAGATGGAGTTACGAATAACAAACTGGGTTCTTCTTCTCCAACGATTCGAAAAATTATGGTTTCCAGCTGTTCCTGCAGCATTATTGGGACCGATGATAGTAAAGTTGCTAAGCTGTGGCTTTGTGATAGGAGTAGCTGAAGTACCAGTACCATCATTATCACACTCTATACCGTTACCAGCATCCCCTGCATCAACAAAATCTGGTTTTCTGCATGACACTGCAAACTGGATCTTTCCAATATAGCCAAAATCAAAATCAAAATCATCATCAGCAGTTGCAAAAGCAATCAGGTTTTTTGCATTTACTGTTCCTCCAAAAAATTCATAGGCATCATCATTACCAAACGATACCTGAATGTTTTCCAGGATTGTTCCTGAACCAACACCACCGCATGTAAGTCCATTTATTTCTGAACCGGGCTCAGCTGCAATACCGGCATATTCTATACGAACAAAACGAAGAATACCGCTCTCATCATTCGGATC
>DASVAM010000702.1:0-10067 GCA_036376375.1 Chitinophagaceae bacterium | reverse complement strand
CATGGCCATTGTGCGGGCCCTTACTCTTTCCAATGCTAATTGTATCTGCGCTTCTCTTGCCTGCGCTTCTGCTTTTTGCAGGTCAAGGAAACGGGTATAGCATTGTTCAAATACATTTGAAAATCTTTTTAGAATAGTTATCTCGTCGCCTGTAACTAATTTCCCGATAGTGGATGGAATGGCGATCGCGGAATTTTTTTCAAGGGCTATTGAAATACCAAAATTTTTGCTGTCGAGGATCATCTGTTGTACCGGTTCCGGTAGCTGGCTGTATTGGGTATGTTTAAACAGATACCGGAAGTATTCATTTTTTTCTTTCCGGTCGTATATCCGTGAAAAAAATGGCAGGTTCTTTTTTCTTGCATTATCCTGGTCTAGTGGTATAGCATAGCCCGTAAACGGGATAAAAAAAGGAACTGCATAAGTTTGCGTGGCATCTGTAATCCATTGCGTAATATCTTTTGAATCGGACGAATAGGTTATCATAATAGCAGCGCCTTTGTCCATATCAAAATCCAGTTCCTGTAGTTTCTGGTATAGCACAGCCACCACTTCTTTCAGTTCATCACTTTTATGCATGGCTAATGAACGGGAACGGACTTTTTCCAATGCTGCTTCAATCTGTGCTTCTCTTGCCTGTGCCTCTGCTTTTTGCAGATCAAGGAAACGTTTATAGGCAAGATCAAACCCGGCCCCAATTTTTAAAAGAATAGTTTCAATTTCCGGGGCAGGGGGTTGAAGCAAATCAATATTCATTACTCCTTTTTCCAGCTTTACAGTTGGAAGCCACGCTCTTTCTATTTTCTTTTCCCGGATAATTTTTTCTGCAATTGATGCTTCGGATTTATCTATTGTATATAACCAATCAATTATCCTGTCGAAATCTGCTTTGTCTGCTTCTTCAACAAAATAATTTTCCTTACGTTTCCACATTCTGTTGATCCATAATTTGGGATGGATATCTTCAATCCTGAACACTTTGTCCATTTTGAATTCAACTTGTTCATCATCTGCTTTGTCGGCACCGGAAAGATCCAATATC
Source organism: Chitinophagaceae bacterium (assembly GCA_036376375.1). GTDB lineage: Bacteria > Bacteroidota > Bacteroidia > Chitinophagales > Chitinophagaceae > VBAS01. Next base: position 9,025 of record DASVAM010000702.1, on the reverse strand, counting down.
CTGATTAAACCATCATCCTGTTGAAGATAAATGGTGGCAGCAGTGACATCAGGAATCTGCAGCCCTCTAAGTTCTTTTTTCAGCGTTACTACCACGCTATGCAAATCTTCAGACTTGTGCATGGCCAGTGCTTTAGCTCTTACTCTTTCGACAGCAACTTCGATCTGCGCTTCCCTTGCTTGTGATTCTGCTTTTTGAAGATCGAGAAAACGGGTGTATGATTGTTCAAAAACATTTGCAAAACGGTTTAGGATGGCAGCATCTTCATCAGAATACTTTACTCCGCGATAATTCAAAACACTCAATGTAAAATCTTTTCTGAAAGCTGTTATTACGGATATAGATGGTACTGAAATCAGGAATGTCTTTCTGATACCAGGAATACGGCTTCCATCTTTTGTAGATAAATAATACTTAAAGAAATTATTTGTATCCCTTTTTCCAAACAAAAATGATCTTACCTGGGCAACCCATTTTTTTTGCCCGTAAAACCAATCAACTATTTTAAGCTTTTTGGCGGGAACATATATACTGGATAACACAGGTTCTTCTGGTGATGAGTTCCATAAATAAAAACCATTTTTGTCATACTGTGTTCCAATGTTTGAAGTATCAAAATTGAATCCAAGTAAATACAATTGATCAGTAACTTCTTTTATTACCTCTCCTAATTCACTACTGAATCGCATTCCCATACTTTTTGCTCTCACTCTTTCCAATGCAGCTTCTATCTGTGCCTCTCTGGCTTGTGCCTCCGCTTTTTGAAGATCAAGGAAACGTTTATAGGCAAGATCAAATGCGGCTCCTGTTTTTAATAAGATGGGTTCTATTTCTGCCGGTGACTCATTCACAAAATCTGTGATCAATATGCCATTGGCAAGCTGTACCGCACAATGCCAGCCATGGTTTATTTTATTACGCTTAAGGAGCTTTGTTATATCAGCCGCCGTTTTTTTGTTGTAGTGGCCAAGCCATTGCAATGCTCTTTTGAGATCATTGGAATCCTGTTCAACAGCAATAATCTTTTTCCTTGCATTCCATATTCTTTTTACCCAAAGCCGCGGGTCTATTTCGCTCATATCAAAAAGAATATCCCAGCCATACCGTCCTGTTTTGTCTACGTCCGTAATATCCCAGAGTCTTACTTGTCCATCTGATTGTCTCAAACAAATAGTTGCACCGGTTATTCCTTCCAGTTCTAACCCGAACAATTCATTTCGTAGTGTACGAACCACTTCATGTATTTCATCAGACCGGTGCATGGCCAGGGCTTTTGCTCTTACTCTTTCTACAGCAACTTCGATCTGCGCTTCCCTTGCCTGTGCTTCCGCTTTTTGCAGATCGAGGAAACGGATATAGGACTGCTCAAAAACTTTTCCGAACCTCTTTAATATTTCGTTTTCTTCTTCGGTAAACGACTTACCAAAATGGTTGGTGATAGAGATGCTGGTATGTTTGGAGATCACCACCGACCGGGCAAATCCGCCTTTCCGCGATAGTAATTCCTGCTTTCTTTCCTGCGGCAGGCTGCGCCAGGGTTCGTGTTTGAATAAGTGCCTGAACAGTTCCCGCTTTTCCCTGTCGCTGAATGATTCGATCAAAAAACTATTTCCTTTTTTGATCGCATTCCTGATCCTTGTGAAAATTGGTTTATTCAAAAAAGGGACAATGGCTTTATGCACATAATCGGCAGCGCCACCCGAAGCCCAAACCGGAAGCTCTTTATCCACTTCGGCGTTGATGCAGATGAAGACACCTCCATTGATGTCCATGCCGATACGGTGCAATTGTGCTGCGGCGATGTTCACCACTTCCTGCAGTTCGGAGCTATGGTGCATGGCCAGTGACTTTGCCCTTACTCTCTCCAATGCCAGTTGTATTTGAGCTTCCCTTGCCTGTGCTTCCGCTTTTTCAATATCGAGATAACGGCGATAGGATAAATCAAATACATTACGGAACCGGACAAGTACATTTCTTTTTTCATCATCAACAGGATTAAAAGTGGAAATACCAATACTGCCCGATCCCACTGAGTAGTTATAATAATAAAGTGCTTTTGATTTGTTCAGTCTCGGGTCATTCGCCTCCTTGTTGGCCTTTCTGAATTTTTTCCAGTCGTCCAGTTGTTTCCCTGTAATTTTTATTTCGCTGAAAGCTGATGTTCCTTTCCGTATGGTCCTGATAAAATTTTCAATGATCGGGTTTCCCGTGTAAGGTACACGGCTGATAGCCCCGCCCAATGCATCAGAATAATCGTAATCATTAAAATACTTTTGATCATCCACGTAAGTATGAATAATCATATTCCGCAAATCGGTAAATCCCAGCTTTTTTAATTCCTTAAATCCTGTTTTACAGACAGAAAACAGATCACCAGGTTTCTTCATACTCATGGCAACCGTTCCTACTCTTTCCAGCGCCGCTTCTATTTCCAGCTCACGGTTTTTTTCTTCTAATTCAATGGTTCTTCTTTTTAGTGCATCCCGTAGCTGAATGTTTTCTTCTTTGATTTTATTGGCTGCCACTTGTTCTCCTTCCTCTGCTCTTACATCCGGAAAAGAAGCATGTTGATGTACCAGTTTCCAACCTGACTTTGTATGTTTCAAAATAGCTGTAACACGGGCATGTCCATAGAAGGTCCATTTCTTTTCAAGTAAAATATAGAAGTCACATTGCTGATTGATCAAAACAGCATCATCTACCACCTGCAATTTGAACTTGCTATTACGAAACTGGGCTTTACCGACAAGCTGATCGGCAGTTGCATGATAAAACTTTACTGCTTCCTTTTTATTATTAAAAACCTCACTAACTGCAGTGCCAAAAACAGTAAGTTCATCATCAAGCATTGAAGCAAAAGTTTTCATATCTCCACTGAGATAGGCATCCCAATAAGATTTATAAAATTTTAAAACTTCTACTTCCAGTTTTTTGGTGAGCTTCATTTTATTTAGTTGCAGGCAGGCTAACAATAAATACAGTTCCTTCGCCTTCTTTAGTCTCCACTCTAAACTCACCGCCATGTCCCTTCGTTATTATATCATAACTCAGCGATAAGCCAAGCCCGGTTCCCTGTCCAGCTGGTTTGGTGGTAAAGAATGGTTGAAATATTTTATCTAATACCTTTTGCGGTATGCCGTGTCCGTTGTCTTTTACTCTTAATTCTACTTCATCCCCGACCCGATTTGTAGTGACCGTAACAGTTGGGTCGTAATTCCCGCCGTTCTGTTTTTCCTTTTCACTGACGGCATGAAAGGCGTTATTGATCAAATTAAGCAATACTCTGCCTATTTCCTGGGGGATCACATTTATCGGCTGAATACTTTTATCGAAGTCTGTTTCAAATTTTGCATTAAAAGATTTGTCCTTTGCACGAAGTCCATGATACGCTAATCTCACATACTCGTCAGCCAATGCATTTATATCTGTCAATTCTTTTTTTCCACTGCTGCTTCGGCTATGCTGCAACATGCTCTTTACGATCGCATCAGCTCTTTTTCCATGAAAAATTATTTTTTCTTCGTTCTCTTTTATATCTCTTGCAATGTTGATGGCCTCTTCCTTATTGTTTTTTTCCAATTCATCTGTTAGTTCATCCAGCAATTCAGCATTTACTTCAGAAAAATTATTTACAAAATTCAACGGGTTCTGTATTTCATGGGCAATGCCTGCCGTCATTTCACCGAGCGAAGCCATTTTTTCAGATTGCACCAGCTGATTTTGCGTAGTCTTTAATGTATCCAGGGCTTTTTCCAATTTACTTTTTTGTTGTGATAAAAGGATATTTGCCTTTTTTCTTTGCAGGCTGTTACGATATATAATAATACCAATCGCTAAAAAAATAATAAGGCCTGAGATCAATGCGTACATTCTTAGCTTCACACGTTCGGCATTTTTTGCCTCCTCAATTTCTGATAGCCGTTGCTGTTCATTAAAATCGATGTTTTGAAATTCCTGCGTTTGTTTTGTGTTGAATAAACTATCATTTATTTTAATGATCAATGACTGGTATTTTACCGTGCTATCATTATTACGGGCGATCCGGTAATAATTAGCAAATTCTTTATAAGATCGTAATAGAAGATCAGGAGCATCGAGGTATTGTGCGGCCGTCAGTGCATCATTAATATGAAAAAAGGCAGAATCCGGTACTCCTGATTTGTTATAATATTCGGCCAATAAAAGATTACTTGCGACCACGCCCCTGTAATAACCATTTTGGGCACTTGCCACTAAAGACTTACGGTAATATTCATTGGCCATTGGTATATTTCCTTTGACTGCATAAATGCGTCCGAGATTCAAATGCACACTTCCCAAATATCGATTAAACCCTGTTTTCATTACCTGCTCATACGCCAACTGCTCGCTTATTAAAGCAGAGTCAACTTTTTTTAAATTCAAATAAGCACGGGCCATCGTCATGTTGATGATACTTTCCAGCGGAAGATTACCGGACATCTGTGCAAAATGTCTTGCATGCTCGTGGTGGATCAGCGCTTTTTCGTAATTATTGGAGTTGGCATATAATACTCCCATGATCTGGTGCAGGAAAGCGAGTTCACTGAGTCTTTGATTATGTGGTGGAGCCGTGCGATACATCAATTCGTCATCCCCTTCAAATTTTCCAACCAATACTTTTTGCTCGCTCTTAGGATTCTCGAGGATCGCCATCGACATAAGAAGAGTTTGCAATGACCGGGGGTAATTGGCCCTGTTCAAAAGCGCATAACCCATTTCTCTTAAGGCACTGCCTTCATCTAATTTTAGTCCCAGCTTTCGGGACAGCTTCAACGATTTCTCGGCATACAAGTAGGAACTATCGGGATTTAATTCCGAATAGCTCCTTGCGATATTTCTTAAAAGGATCAATTGAATGGTATCACTATCTGTCGTGTTCGCCTTTATTTTAAAGCTGTCAATATAAGCCTGCTGAACAATAGCAGGCAATGAAATGAGCAAGAAAATAACGCAATAGAAAAAATACTTTTTCATTCGTCGTAATTAATTCATGGGTAAAGTAATAGTGAACTCCGACCCTTCACCTTCCTCCGTTTCCACTTTTATTTCTCCATCATGCCCCTTTGTAACGATATCATAAGCCAGACTCAGCCCCAGGCCTGTGCCCTGGCCGGTGGGCTTGGTGGTAAAAAATGGTTGAAATATTTTATCCAGCACTTTTTGCGGAATACCACTGCCATTATCTTTTATCCTTATCTCCACTGTATCCTTTATTTTCTTTGTACTAACAGTTACACTGGGTTCATACCCGTTGGCAGTATTTTTTTTCTTTTCACTCACCGCATAAAAAGAATTATTAATCAAATTAAGTATCACGCGTCCTATTTCCTGTGGAACAATCTTAATCTTATCGATAGAAGGATCAAACTCCGTCTCAAATTTTGCATTAAAGAATTTGTCCTTCGCCCTCAGACCATGATAAGCAAGCCTCAGATATTCCTCTGCCAGGGTATTGATGTCGGTCGGTTCTTTTTGGCCGCTGCTGCTACGGCTGTGCTGCAGCATCCCTTTCACAATCGCATCAGCTCTTTTACCATGGTGGTTTATTTTTTCAAGGTTTTGTGCTATATCGTTAAGCAGATCTTTTACGTCCGCATCTTCAATTTTTAATTTTTCATTTTTAATTTTTAATTCTTCTATCAGTTCATTGCTTACATCTGAGAAATTATTTACAAAGTTCAACGGGTTTTGAATTTCATGGGCAATGCCGGCCGTCAATTCACCAAGACTTGCCATCTTCTCCGACTGGATCAGTTGCTTCTGTGTTGCCTGCAATTCAGTCAACGCAACTTCTGCTCTTTTCTTTTCTTCCTTTAATTTAATAAGATCGTTTCGTGCCTGCGTTAAGTCTCTGAACCTAGAGTAAGCCAGAGAAAAAACGGAAGCCGCGCGACTTAAAAGCCTCCAGCTTTCGGCAGATATATCGCCCGGCGCCGCAGCCCCGATATATCCATGAGAAAATTTATATAAATGATAGGTCCTGTTGGGAATGGTTTCTCCATAAAAGCCAGCAAACACCGGAGAATGTTTATAGCAATATGCTATCCATTCTTTACGATTTGTTCCCTGCATAACGATCGAAGTCTGTTTTTCATCAGAACTATAAAACTTTTTCATTTCTCTTCCCACCCATGTTTCAGTAAGTTGCAGGTGAAAATGATCTGCTACCATTTTCTTTTCTGTTTCTTTTGGATCTTTTAGTGCATACCAGCATTCAGCCGTCTCTGAATCTTTTTCATGAATATAAATACTGCAGGTTTCCAATTCTTCGATTCCCAGTAAACCCATTTCTGTTCTTAATACCTGCGCTACCTCTTTTAATTCTTCGGGTTCCTGCATGGCCAATGCCCTGGCACGAACTCTTTCCAGGGCCGTTTCAATTTTTGCCTCATGCGCTTGCGCTTCGGCTTTTTGCAAGTCAAGAAAACGGGTATATGCAAGATCAAACACACCGGCAAATCTTTCCTGAAGCTGAACCGCTTCTGCAGATTGGGGTTCAGGTGTAGTAACACCAATTACTCCATTGGAAAAACAGGCTGCCGTTTGCACTCTCCGTTCCGTCATTACTCCTTCTGTTACCGGTATACCTGCTTGTTTTATAAATCTCAAGTAAGTTCTTAATTCTTCTCCTTTCAGATCAACTACCACCGATCGCCTTTTTTCTTTCCATCCTGCAATGATCTTGCTGACCATGGTTGGCTCATTCACGGGTAGCTTAAAAAGTTTATTTAACTGGTTGCCGCCCTGGTCAGTTCCCCACAGATCAACAACACCGTTATCATGATCGTCGAATGTGGCAATGAAAATTCTTTCAGGTGCTTCACCTAATTCTTTAAACTGGTTAAATAAAACAAAGGCTGTTTTCGAAAGATCTTCGCTCTTCTGCATAGCCATTGTGCTTGCACGAACTTTTTCCAGGGCTGTTTCGATCTTTGCTTCTCTTGCTTGCGCTTCGGCTTGTTTCAGATCATTGAAACGTGTATAGCTTAGGTCAAATACTTTTCCGAACCGATTGAGAATATCCAATTGTTCGTCTGTTGGTTGGGCCGGACCGGATGCTTCTATTAATCCGAAATTGTTGAATGAACCAGCAACAAAGGTTTCTTCAGACGATAATATTCCTTTCTTTACTGCTTCCGATAGTTGTGATAGTTCCGTTTCATTCAATAATATCTGGTCAATCGTTTTTTTATCATCACCTTTCAGGTCATACACCCATTTGATCTTTCTTTCTTTCCAACCGGATAATATCGCATCATAATACGGATGATGGATTCGTTTTATAAAATAGCTTTTCGCAATTCTTTTATCCTCTGAGTTGGCCATCCACATTCTTGCCTCAAAAGAAACGCTGTCAAAAATCCAGATGATACAACGAGCCAATATCAGATCAAGTTTTGTTAATTCATCAAATAAAATAGCAACCAGTTCGCCTAACTCATCAGAGTTTTGCATAGCCATAGCTCTTGCTCTGACCCTTTCCAATCCCAGCTCGATCAATGACTCCCTCGCCTGCGCTTCGGCTTTTTGAAGGTCTTGGAACCGGGTATAGGCCTGATCAAATACTTTTGCAAATCTTCTGAATACATCATTATCCTGGTCGGAAAATGATTTTCTTGAATAACTGGTGATATGAAGGCCTGTATTTTTTGAAAGTGATACTGACATGGTGGCAAACTCAGCTCCAAAAAGAAATTCCTTTTGCTGCTGAGGAACATATTTCAACTCCGTATGAGTAAACAGATGATGGAACAATTTATTTTTCTCTTCGAAGGGATAACTTTTTGAGAAAAAATCAATGTTGTTTTCCCTGGCTTTAAGTAAGTCCTGCAGGTAGGAGAATTCTGCATAAGGCACCAGTGTTTTTTGGTACTGCTGTTTCGCTTTGCTCTCAAGCCACCATACAATGTCTTTTGAACCTTCCTCAAAAAGTATAATGATCGCTGTGTAAAAATCAATATTTAATTCTTTTAATCTTTCGAATACCGTGTGCACGACTTCCTGCAACTCTTCACTTTTTTGCATGGCCATTGTGCGGGCCCGTACCCGTTCCAATGCTAATTCTATTTCGGCTTCTCTTGCCTGTGCCTCTGCTTTCTTCAGATCAAGGAATCTTGTATAAGATTGTTCAAATACTTTTGAAAACCGTTGAAGAATTTTTAATTGCTCATCTGTTAAATGATCGGGTCCCCAATGTATGGCTCCATACTTCATGAATGCATGTGAAAATGTAACAGATTCCATGTCTCTCATCCACTTTTTATCATTGTCGGGAAAAATTTTATAGCCTGTTGCGAAGTAATGTTCATCCAGCTTTTTCTTATCGGGTCCCGCAACCGTATACACCAGAAATTTTTCGTCTGCTTTCCAGGCGCTCAATAAAGCATCGTGGTAAGGATGGTTGAAATGTGGAACATAACAACTCCTCAAAGCCTGATCTTCTGAAAACCCTGTCCATTGTTCTGTATCACCGGTTTCTTTATCGATAATAATGATCGTACTTCCCCCACCAAAACCAAGTTTCAATAATTCACCGTTCAACGTAACGGCAATGGCAGTAACCTCCTCGCTTTTGTGCATGGCCATTGTTTTACTCCTCACTTTTTCCAATCCGGTTTCTATCTGCGCCTCTCTTGCCTGTGCCTCTGCTTTTTGCAGATCAAGGAAACGCTGATAAACTCTGCCGAATTCAATTGCGAAGCGTTGAATGATTTCTTTTTCTTCTTCTGAGGCTTCTCTTATATGGTTGAAGCCAATGTATCCGAATCCTGTATTGCCCTGGATACAATACAGTCCATTCTCAAAATCTGCCGGGTATATTCTTGCATCATCTGGTAACTGGTTAAACAGGTCGCCGAATAAATTCCAGATCTGCGGAACAACTTCTTTCGGATAATAAATACGACTGACTGAACTCGGTTTACTAAGTTTCCAGTTTGCAAGCTCTTCCTTCCATTCATCCATTGCATCGATTGCCACTGTTTTTTGCGCCATGCTTTTCTTT
>DASVAM010000693.1:0-10983 GCA_036376375.1 Chitinophagaceae bacterium | reverse complement strand
AGTTTGATGAACAATGTCCTTATGGTGTTCACCATTTAAAAGTGCGTGTGGAGGATATGGTTGGGAATGTAACCGAGAAAGAATGGTGGTTTAAAAGGTATCCATATACTCCGCCAAAGAAAAAAATATATAAAAAGAAACAAACAACGAAGAAGCCCGTATCAAAGAAGAAGTAACACAATAAGTAAATGGTAACACTCAAAGAAGGGGATAAAGCACCCCGATTCTCAGGCAAGGACCAAAACGGTGGTAAAATTTCTTTAGCAGATTACAATGGGAAGAAGCTGATCTTATATTTTTATTCTGAGGCGGGATCGCCAACCTGTACCCTGGAGTCATGTAATCTCAGGGATCATTATACATTACTAAAGAAAAATGGTTTTGACGTGTTGGGTATAAGTCCGGATGATGAAAAGGCACAGAAGAAATTTGAAACAAAATATAAACTTCCGTTCCCGCTCATCGCCGATAACGGGAATAAGATCACTGCACTTTACGGTGTTCATGATATGAAAAAACTATTTGGCCGCGAGTACATGGGTATTCTGCGGACGACTTTTGTCATTGATGAAAAGGGGACCATTCGAAAGATCTTCCATAAGCCTAAAAATAAAGCGCATGCACAGGAAATAATGAAGGCATGGGATGAATTATAAGCTCTCACGTTCCTCACTCCCCACTTTGAGGTAGATGGTTTACCACATTTGGCGATAGTATAAGCAGCAGTAGCGTGTCAATTTTGCGTCAAACCCGTTGTTTCAATCACAACGGATATTTTCTTCATCGGGGTGCAAAGCTTTGTACCTATTGATTAATTTTAATGTCCGATTTTCTACTTATGGGAATAAGAGGAACAATATTTTTTGTTTTTGTTGTCATCAGTAAATGTGTTGTTGCGCAAGCGCCGTCATTATATTTCAACCGCATCACTACACAAAATGGTCTTTCTCATAATAAGGTCAATTGTATTTTACAGGACCGGCGGGGTTTTATCTGGATGGGAACAGATGATGGATTGAACCGCTATGATGGACGAAGATTTGTTGTATTTCGGCATGATCCGGGGAATAAATCCGGCATCTCAGGAAATATTATAACAGATCTTGTAGAAGACGAAAAGGGTGTTTTATGGGTAGCCACTTCAGATGGTGGTCTTTCAAAGTATGATCACCGGTTATCACCGGATAAACAATTTACACAATACCGGAATTTGCCGAATGATCCTGCTTCGATTCCTGTCAATATTATCAACGATTTATTGCTGGACAGTTATGGTCATCTGTGGCTGGCTACAGGTGGTTACTCTGTTTTGCGCTTCAATCGGGCAACGGAAAGATTTGAAAAACCCGATCCTTCAAGCAGGAGAACGGCATTAAAAATGTGTCTCGATTCAAAAAATGTATTGTGGGTCGGCGCACAGGGGGGAAGTATTCTAAAAGTAAATACAAAAACACTTTCATACGAAACCGATCCGAGGTATGCAAACCTGTATAGCGGTTTACCGCACGCCACGGTTACTGCGTTATATAAGGATGCAAATGATCATATCTGGTTTGGTTCCTGGGATAATGTACTATATCGTTTTAATGCTGCAACTCAAAGCGAAGAAGTATTTGATCAAAATACGGCTGCGTCATTCCCCCGAGAGGAAGCAACATCTTTTTCAGAAGACAAAGAGGAGAGATTATGGATCGGCGGCAAATATGCCGGGCTGACTATATACGATAAAAACCAAAACAAGTTTTTTAATTATCGATACGATGCTTCAAGAGAGGGCACCATCGCTGACGACCAGGTGAATTGTATTTTTCGTTGTCGCAACGGGATGTTTTGGATCGGTACAAATAAGGGAGTAAGTGTTTATAATCCTTTGCAACAATATTTCGTTCAAACCTTTTTGCCTGCCACTAACAAGAAAATTACCATTTATGATTTTTATGAAGAAAAGAATGGGGACCTGTTGATCGGCACAAGCAATGGAATTTATATTCAAAAGAATGGAAGCCAAAATTTTTTGCACCAGCCATTAGTTTATAAAGGAGAACCTCTTTCGGTAACAAAATTCTTTTCAGACTCAAAAGGCAATTTTTATTTCGGGACCAACTACTCCTTATTTACCTATGATAGAAACACCAATAGAATTTCATTACTGCCTGGCACAGAAAAAGATCCCGTGATGGGTAAGATCATTGATTCAAGGGTCGTATCCATTATGGAAGCTACTATTGAAGGTAAGCCTGTATTGCTCGTCTCACCTTATGGACATTTTCTCGCTTATTACGACTTCACGTCAAAAGCATGGATATCAAGAACTGATACAGTGAAAAAGATCATTCAGCAGTTTAATTTAAAAGACAATCTTATTCGTAAGTTCTATCGAAGCAAGACTGATCAGCTTTGGCTTGCTACTGGTAAGATGGGATTAGCTGAATGGACCAGTAACTCATTACCCAAACTAAGTTTTAAAAGCAACAACCCGGCAGAAGCCGGTACAATAAGTAATGACAATGTTTTTGATGTTATCGAAGATGCAGCGAACAATCTTTGGGTAAGCACTTATGGCGGCGGACTGAATTACTTTGATATTCAATCGAGAAAGTTTGAACATATTAGTGCTACTAATAATCTTCTTGAAGGAATACAGGTTGACAATAAAGAGCAAATATGGATGATCAGCAATGGCAACCTGCATAAATATAACCCGCATACCAAAAGTTACAGCAGTTTTTCATTACCGGATCTTGAAAAATCCGGTGGAGTCAGAGGAAATATTTTTAAGGACAGCGGCGGTTTTATGTATGCAGCGGGTCTTAATTATTTTATTCGTTTTAATCCTGACGCGGTTGATGACAGGGCAACCCTGCCTACGATCTTTTTCACGGATTTTAAAATTTTTAATACTTCCTACAACCAGCTTTTATCCCAGTCACAAATCCCGCTTCGTTACAAACAAAATTATTTCACCATTGAGTTTGCGGCTCCTGAATTTAAGACAGGACAGGTGCAATATTCTTATATGCTTGAAGGGTGGGATAAAGATTGGATAGATGCAGGTGATCGCAATTTTGCCAATTATTCTAATCTTGACGGCGGTCATTACACATTTAAGGTAAGGGCAACAAATAAAAAAGGAAATTGGGGCAATGAAGTTGCTTCCATAGCAATTCGAATTGTTCCCCCATTCAGAAAAACGCCACTCTTTTTTATTCTTTGCGGAGCTTTAGCGGCTCTGGTCATTTATTTTATGTATCGATACAGGATCAAAGAATTGTTGAAGCGGCAGGCGATAAGAAACAGGATAGCACAGGATCTGCACGACAGTGTAGGTTCGACGCTCAGCAGTATTTCTGTTTACAGCCAGGTAGCCAAGATCCAATATGAACGCGGTAATAACGCAGAACTAAAACACGTGCTGGACCGGATCGGCGTTACTTCCACCGATATGATCTCTGAAATGAATGATATCGTATGGGCCCTGAATCCCCAGAATGATAACATGGCGAAAATAGTGCAGCGGATGGAATCTTTTGCGAAACCATTATTAAAAACTCAGAACATCACTTTCCATTTCAACTATGATCCTGCAGTATTGCCTTTGAATCTTTCGATGGAAAAAAGGAAGAATTTTTACCTGATATTCAAAGAAGCAATAAATAATGTATTAAAATATTCAAACTGTAAGAACCTTGATCTGTCGATTCGCTTGCTTAATCAACAAATAGAATTGACAGTAAATGATGATGGGAAGGGTTTTGACAAAGAGCAATTAAAAACGTTAGCTGCCAGATCTATGTCAGGTAATGGGTTGAATAACATGAAGAGAAGAGCTGAAGAAATGGGCGGCGAATGCGATATTCAAAGCGAACCAGGGAAGGGAACCGTCGTTCATTTACGCTTTTCTATCACCTGATTCGGGGATATGAAAAATGTTTCTTTTGCTGAACTTTACGTGAAATAACTATTATGAGCTTGCGCATCACCCTCTTTGATGATAATAAAAATATAAGGGAAAGCATAAATATGCTGATTGCCACTGTCCCTGGACTTGAAGTAGTGGGTTCTTATAGTCATGTATTGGATTGTATAAAGGATATAAAAGAATCAAAGCCCGATGTTGTGCTCATGGATATTGAAATGCCCGGCATGTCCGGTATCGAAGCCGTTAAAGCGATAAAAAAAGAATTTCCCCAGATACAAGTATTAATGCAAACCGTGTTTGAAGATGATGACCGGGTATTTGATTCTATTTGCGCCGGAGCCTCCGGTTATATTTTAAAGAATCATTTAAATACCAAATTGGTTGAAGCGATCCAGGAACTGCAATATGGCGGTTCTCCGATGAGTCCATCCATTGCCCGCAAGGTGCTTACGAAAATGCAACAAATACCGCAGCATATAAAACATGAAGAAGCACCAGATTATAATCTTACCGCCCGTGAAAAGGAAGTATTGGCATGTATTGTTGAAGGATTAGCTTACAAGATGATTGCCGATAAACTGGATATTAGCTATGAAACTGTCCGCAGCCATGTTAAAAAAATTTATGAGAAGCTTCATGTTGCCTCGCTCACTGAAGTGGTTGCCAAAGCCATCAACCAACGGATCGTCTAGATTAATCACAGCAGCCTTTTAAATTGTAACATTTTTCTTCTGATGACATCACCGACTTTGGTGATGGGTAATACTCATTCTGAGGATTGACTTGCCCTCCGCAAGAGATCATCTTTGTATCATTATTAAACAAATCATTTTATGAAAAAGACTTTTAAGTATTCAGCCATGGTAGCGTTTGCTACCATCCTGTTGATATCCTGCTTGCGAAACAAGGAGCAGGAAACGTCAGTGAAAAATATTTCAAACGCTGTAGTGCTTCGTTGGAATGAAGTTGCCTACAATGCATTTGGTGGTGCAAATTACCAGCACTCGCTGATGGCTTCCCGCATAAACGCAATGATGAACCTCGCAATTCACGATGCAGTCAATGCAGTTGAACCGGTATATGAATTCTACCTTTTTAAGGGAAACGATAAAGCCGCTGACCCCGTTGCTGCCGCGGCATCTGCAGCCCACACAGTGTTGCTGAATGAACTTCCCGGGAAGAAAGAATTTTTAGACGCTGCACTGCAGGAATCATTACTTCCAATTACAAACTCAATCGCAAGAAATAAAGGCATTGAATTGGGTAAGGAAGCAGGCTCGGCGATCATCAATGCAAGATATAATGATGGCGCTGCAGGCGATCCGGTTGCCCAGATCCCGTTATCGGAAGTTGCCGGTGTTTACCAGCCGGTGCCCCCATTTAATATACAGTTTGCACCGTATTGGGAAAATGTATCACTGTTTGGTCTGCAGTCAAAAGATCAATTCAGACCAGCTCCTCCTCCTGCGTTGAGCACAGAAGCTTATGCGAAAGCATTTGAAGAAGTGAAAGCGATCGGAAGGTCCAATAGCACCACCCGCTCTGCGGACCAATTATCGTATGCAAAGTTTTGGTATGAGTTTTCAGAAGCTGGATGGAACAGGATCACAAAGGTTGTTGCTACTGATAAAAACCTGAATTTGGCTGAATCCGCAAGATTATTCGCCCTGGTAACGATGGCTCTTGCCGATTCTTATATTGCAGGTTGGGATGCCAAGTTGCATTATAATTTTTGGAGACCTTATACGGCGATCAGAAGTGCTGCAACCGATAACAATGAGGCAACAACAGCAGATATTAATTGGGAGCCTTCTGAACCAACACCGCCCATTCACGATTATCCTTCAACACATAGTGCATTAGGAAATGCAGCCGCAACAGTACTTGCGAATGTGCTGGGTGATAACACATCATTTTCGTTCACGTCACCTACAGCAATTCCGGCGAATAGCACCAGAAGTTTTACGAGTTTTCTTGGCGCAGCTGATGAAAATGCAAACTCAAGAGTAATGGCAGGCATTCATTTCAGGTTTTCCTGTGAAGCCGGCCAGGAATTAGGCAATAAAATAGGAGACTGGATCGTGGACAACAAACTCAAATCTTTAAAATAAATTTTGGCAATTAATTTTTGTAAAACCATTAACCATTAAAATTTTTTTATGAAAAAGATAGTGATCGTATTAATGCTCGCGGCCCTTGCCACCAGTATTAAGCCATTCGCACAAGACATCAACCGGATCATTTCACAGCATATATTTGAACTGACCTATTTGAATACCGGGCCGGTTGTTAAAACGATCCAGCTACCCGGGCGGGTAAAACTTGAGTATGCAGAGCAGGGAAATACCGATGGCATTCCCGTGATCTTTTTACATGGTATAACAGATTCATGGCATTCATTTGAATCGGTGTTAGGAAATTTGCCTTCTTCTATTCATGCATTTGCGATTTCTCAAAGAGGGCATGGTGATTCTGAAAGACCAGCTCAAAACTATACCACTAAAGATTTTGCTGCGGACGTAGCTGAGTTTATAAAGCAAAAAAAATTAAGCAAGGTATTTATCGTAGGTCATTCAATGGGCGGCGTTCATGCACAACAGTTTGCAATCGATTATCCCGGGTTAACAAAAGGTCTGGTGATCATTGATTCAGATCCCGCTTTCAAAAATAATCCGGGTATGCAGGAGTTTTACCGGGAAGTATCAAAGATGGAGGGAAGAATAAGCAGAGAATTTATGGATGAATTTCAACGGGCAACACTGGCAGATCCTATCGATTCAACTTACTATAATTTGTTGGTCGATGAAGGAATTAAAGTTCCTGCCAGTGTTTTTAAAGCGGCTCTTGAAGGATTAATACAGGTAGATTTTACAGAACAACTAAAGCAAATAAGTGCACCAACCCTGGTCTTATGGGGAAATCTTGATGCTTTTTGCACTTTTAAAGGACAGGAAACACTGATAAATAAAATCAAAAATTCCAGGCTTATCGTTTATGGCAATACTGGTCATGCTTTGCATTGGGAAGAGCCAAAAAAATTCTCTGAAGATCTGCTGAGTTTTATAGATAAAGTAACGGAGTAGTCTGAAAATATTGAGAATGATGTTCTGCAACTCATCATGAGATCCAGTCATGATGAGTTGTAAGCGTTTTTAGTTGATGGTATGGGTTACATAAAATTGTTATAAACCTCATTTCCTTTTTTGCATTGGCAAGTCTAATTTTAAAGGCAATGACAAGCAACCTCTCGCAAAAAGACAGCGTTTTATCTACAAAACCCAAAACAATCATTATGAAACGATCACTTTTATTTGTTCTTCTGCTGATGGTTATTAATGCTAAGGCACAAGAGGAAACAACAATAATTAAAACACCGGAGAAGGAAGAGGCTACCGATACAAAAGTGTTTTATTCCCAAAAAGCCATTAACACCAAAACGGTGGAAGTTCATCCTAAAGGCATCATGGAATTTAGTATCGATCACTACTTTGGTGACCTTGCTGGTGAGAATGGCGGTCCAAAACACGGGTTTTTTGGATTAGATGCGATCAAAGATGTTCGCATCGGATTCCAGATTGGCCTAAGCGATCGGTTTAATATAATTTTTGCAAGAGCTAAAGGATCTGGTTTTGTAACCAACCAATATGAATGGGGTTTGAAGTACCAGTTATTAAAACAAAAAGATAACGATCCGTCCCATCCGCTTTCTCTTACAATTTTTGCAAATGATGTGTTGTCGGCTATGAAGGCCACAGATACCGCTTTGCAGTTGGAAAATTCATTTGAAAATTTTGGCAGCCGCCACAGCCAGGTGGTGCAGGTGTTGGCGGCGAGGAAGTTTGGAAAAGTGAGTGTGCAGCTAAACCCAATCTATCTTCACACAAACTATGTTGAACCCGGAGCACAGGAAAACCTGTTTGCAATAGGAGGAGCTGTACGGATACCGTTAAGCAAGAAGCTCATTTTTCTCGCTGATTATTTTCACACTTTCAGATCCCGGGAGAGTATCGATTATTTTAATTCTAAGGGTATCGGTTTTCATGATCCATTTGGAATTGGATTTGAGATCATAACGGAAGGCCACGTATTCCATCTGAATTTTACTAATGCGACGGATATTTTGGAAAACCGCTTCATCCGTGGCACGACATCTTCATGGGGAGATGGCGAATTTCGGTGGGCGTTTACACTTTCCAGAAATTTTGTTTTGTTTAAACCTAAAAAAGCAAAAGGAAGTTAATTCTTAAAGAACCCAGTCGATCTCACCAAAGTCAAACCGTTCTTCGATCGAATGTTGAGTGATCAGTTGTCCTGTTTCTGAAACTCCTTTTATTGTTGTTTCAAAAACACGATTGTTCTTTTTCAATTTAACAATTTCATCAATTTTATATAAATGGGCTTGATATCTTTTAAAAAGCGGCTGAAAGTTTTCCGCGATCAATAACTGAAAATTATTTTCCATAATTGAACATAGTTCTTTAGCAAGTTCGATCGGTTCAAAACTTTTACCGGTTATTTGCTTTAATGACACGGGATTTGGCAGGTCGCGGGGAAAGGATGTTTGATTAATGTTAATGCCGATCCCCAGAATAGCCCATTGCCAACTACCGACTCCTGACTCTGAACTCCCGACTACCGACTCGATCAAAATGCCTCCTGCCTTCCTGTCACGCCAATAAAGATCATTCGGCCATTTTATTTTTGTTTCATCTCCCGCATATTTCGTAAAAAGGTCCCGGGTGCTGACCGCAATACATACGCTTAATTTGAATTGGTCGGGAATGCTTAATGGGTAAGGATTTAACAGAATGCTAAGAGCTATGTTAGCTCCTTTTTGTGAGACCCATTTTTTGCCCCGTTGGCCTTTACCAGCTGTTTGTTCGTGTGAAAAAATAGCCATACCATGTTGAACCTCACCCTGTCCGTCCGGCAGAAGATCTCCATGAACAAGTGCCATGGCATATTTGTTGGTACTATCAATTGATTGCAGCTCAATAAAAGGCTTTCCGATTGGATTGCCGGCAAATGGTAGTGGCAATTAATTACTATTTTTGACAAAATAAATCAAGTTTCTGGTTAAAGGTTACTTGTTCTTTGTGGAAGACCCCGTAACCAACAACAAAAACCAGTAGCGGCAACATATCTCAAACCGAAAAAACAAATTATTGGAACAACTATCAGCATTGGCTACGAGGAAGAAGAAAAGTACGGTCAGGTTAACGAAGAATTCGAAACTCATTAAAACCATCATCAACGCCATACAGGAGAAAAAAGGTGAAAACATAATTTCACTGGACCTTAGAAAAGTAAATGAAGCTGTTGCAGATTTCTTTATTATTTGTGAAGCCAGCAACCAGCCTCAGGTCAGGGCGATTTCGGAATTTGTAGAACGGGAGATGAAAGAGAAGTGTGATGAATATCCGTATCGCCACGAAGGAATGAAGAACCTTCAGTGGGTTTTGATCGATTATATAAATGTGGTCGTTCATGTGATGCTGCCGGAAACTAGGAGATTTTATAAACTGGAAGAAATGTGGAGCGACGCGGTAGCAAATGAACATGATGAAAACTAATCGATTTAAGACAAAGAATATAAATTAAAAACAAATTATTAAAAGAAAACGTTATCCGGGAGAAGGGAAAAAAACAATGTCACAAGATCAAAATAACAGAAACGATAAATTTCCGCGGTTTCAACCAAACCGTGATGATAATAAAAAAGGCGGACCCAAATTCAGTAGTTATTGGATATGGGCCATATTATTGGCCACGGTGATAGGATTTAGCATTTATGGGCCTTTTGCCAAAAGAACTCAGCCAATCACCGTGGGCGATTTTAAGGAGATGCTTCGTAAACATCATGTTGAGAAATATGTCGAGGTTCCCAACAAAAATATTGTACGGGTTTCGATAAAGAAGGATAGCCTCAGCCATTATTTGGACAAATTGCCGACAAATGCCATTTCAAGCAAAAAGGACGAAAAACCTCCGCAATTCAGCTTTGAATCAAATGAGAGGTTCCGGGAGGAGATCCTTGAATTTAAAAAACAGAATCCAGAAAGCTTTCCAATCAATGTGCCGGATACAGTCAATGACCCGTATGTTTCTGAAAGAGACAGCACATGGTTTTCGGGTGCATTGAATTTTCTATTGCCGGTATTGTTATTTCTTGCAATATGGATCTTACTGATGCGGAAAATGAGTGGTGGAGCCGGTTCAGGCGGCGGTCCGGGTGGTATATTTAATATTGGTAAATCAAAAGCTACATTATTTGATAAGGGCACAAAGGTCAATATCACGTTTGCTGATGTTGCCGGGCTTGATGAGGCAAAAGTGGAGGTGATGGAGATAGTTGACTTTTTAAAGAACCCAAAAAAATATACAAACCTCGGTGGTAAAATTCCAAAGGGTGCCTTGTTGATCGGCCCTCCCGGTACTGGTAAAACCCTTCTTGCAAAAGCAATGGCAGGTGAAGCACAGGTTCCATTTTTTAGTTTAAGTGGTAGTGATTTCGTGGAGATGTTTGTAGGTGTTGGCGCCAGCCGTGTCCGTGATCTTTTTAAACAGGCAAGGGAAAAAGCTCCCTGTATAATTTTTATTGACGAAATCGATGCGATCGGTCGGGCAAGAGGTAAAAACGTAATGATGAGCAATGATGAAAGAGAAAGCACATTGAATCAATTGTTAGTGGAGATGGATGGCTTTGGAACTGACTCAGGGATCATCGTATTAGCAGCAACGAACCGCCCTGACGTATTGGATAACGCATTGCTTCGTCCGGGTCGTTTTGACAGGCAGATCTCAATAGATAAGCCAGACCTTAAAGGAAGAGAAGCAATCTTTAAAGTTCATTTGAAACCAATTAAAATTTCCGATAAGGTTGATATTCATAAACTGGCTGAACAGACTCCTGGATTTGCAGGTGCCGATATAGCCAACGTATGCAATGAAGCAGCATTGATAGCGGCCAGAAAAGGAAAACAGTCAGTGGAGATGGCCGATTTCCAGGATGCAGTGGATAGAGTGATCGGTGGTCTGGAAAAGAAGAACAAGATCATTTTGCC
>DASVAM010000691.1:0-4868 GCA_036376375.1 Chitinophagaceae bacterium | reverse complement strand
CCTCAGGGTATTTAAATCTCTGTTTACAGAAGATGATCAATGCGATCTTATTCTTGAAAATCCTGAGAATCTTGCAGAGACGGGAATCGATGTAATAGCAAAACCCAAAGGCAAACGTCCTTCATCGCTTACACAGCTTAGTGGAGGTGAAAGAACCCTGACCGCGACAGCATTATTATTTGCAATTTACCTGATCAAGCCGGCACCGTTCTGTATCCTGGACGAGGTAGATGCTCCGCTTGATGATGCGAATGTTGGCAAGTTCACCAATATGATCCGGGAGTTTAGCGGCAATTCTCAATTCATTATCGTAACCCATAATAAAATGACGATGAGCGCTGTGGATGTTATCTATGGCGTTACGATGCAGGAACCGGGGGTTAGCCGCTTAGTGCCTGTTGATTTCAGAAGCTTGAGTTGATAATTTCGGAAATTAAGTAATGATCCTGCTGACCGGCAGGATTTTTTTTAAATCAAACTTATGCGAACAGTTCTCTTGCTTGTTACTTCCAATGTATTTATGACGTTTGCCTGGTATTATCACTTAAAACAGGAAGGCTGGCCCTTATGGAAAGCAATTGTGCTAAGTTGGTTCATCGCATTGTTTGAGTATATTTTAATGGTGCCGGCCAACAGGATCGGCTATGCCAATGGGCTGAGCGGTTTTCAGCTTAAACTGATGCAGGAAGTAATTACACTGGTTGTGTTTGCTGTATTTGCAATTGTCTATCTGAGGGAGCCTTTCCACTGGAAATACGCCGTAAGTTTTTGCTTTCTTCTGGGCGCGGTTTATTTCATGTTCAGGAAATAGAGGATGCTAGCCTGATTGTTGTTTTATTTTTTGTTTCTTGATCATATCGGCCTTGACTTTATTAACAGCCCCACTGCTTAACAGATAAACCCCCATTCCGACTGCTGAGGCACAAATGATCCCGTTCAGGATCCAGTCATCCCTCATAAAATGTGAAAGAGAATAATACAAAAAGAAGATGCCACCAGCTACCAGCAGAAAACCGATAATAGTCTTGTACAGCCACCGTTCGAGATGATAATTTCCCATGAGTTAGTTTTTTCAGGGCTAATGTAAATTATTTTGGTTGAACACCTGAAACTCCGCTTAAATGTCCATTTTACGGCAATTTTTCGATTGTTTTTGAGCTTTTGATTGTGGCTTCTGCAAGTAGAATTCCTTCCAAAATTGAGTATTAATGATCGATTTCTAAAAGTTCCATTATTTCTGCTCTGTGCCGGGAATTTTGGTTTTTAACTTTATGGTTGCACTCTCTTTTCAAACCCTATGAAACCAGTGAAGTTTGTTATCATTGTGATGCTATGTCTTACTTCGACCTATGCTTATAACCAGGGAGCAAGTTGTAACAATCCACACGTTTTAGCATTAGACACCGTCAGTAGAAATTTTACGGTCTCCCCAACATCGGGAAACGCTGCTGAGTGCTCTTCCGGATTTAACGGTCCCGGGAAGACAACGGTATTCTCATTTACAACCAATTCGTCAGGTTCTTGTGTCCTGGTGCATATTGCTACCGCATCACCGGTCCAAATCGCCGAGGTATCATTGTATACGGGGTGTAGCGGAACCGGTACCTGCCAGGGACTGGCAACCGGAAGTAGTGTCTGCTTTGTGGATGGAGAGGGGTATTGGGCCCCGTCACAAACGCTGGCTCTCTCGCCTAATACAACCTATTACTTGCGCGTATGGACGCCAACTGCCGGTACATTAACGATGTCAGCAACGAATTACCCGCCACCCAATAATTTATGCAGTGGTGCTACCGGGATAAGCCCCGAGGCAACAGGCGATAATAATGCCTGTGCCAGGGCTTCCACGGAAGTAACGCCGATTCAACTTTGTGCTTTTTCCCTTGAGAACACCGCATTTTACACTTATATCGTGGAGTCAGATGGTGTCAGTTCAATTCAATTGAACGACATCAATTGCGACAATTTAAATAGTGCGGCCGAAACCGGATTTCAAATCGGATTTTTTGTTGGTTCCTGTGGTTCACTTACGAATATTAGTTGTGCGTCGGGCTCGGGAGGTTCCCTTTCTTCTACCACCGGATGGCTTCCGGCAGGAACGCAGGTGTTTGTAGCAATTGACGGAACGTCCGGATCAAACTGCTCTTATAAGATCTCTGCGTTTAATGCGACGATACTACCGATTACTCTCAAATACTTTACTTCCTGGAAACGACCTGACGCAAACCGGCTAACCTGGATGACAACCAAAGAAAACAACTTCTCTCATTTTGAAATTGAGAAATCATCGGAGGGTATAAATTTTATCAGCATAGCATCGATACCCGGAAAGGGTGGAAATAAAGAGACAGCTTATATGTTTGATGATACTGAAGTAAAAACGATCCAGTACTATCGTTTAAAGAATGTTGATACAGACGGTCAATTCACCTACAGTAGTATTTTGCGTGTCAATCGGGCTGACATATCAAATACAAAAGTACTTTTTGCCAATCGCATCACGACTACGCTTTCCTTACGCATTATTGATATGGATGCAAATAACCTGTCCATACGAATAGTTGACAACGCCGGACGAGCTGTGAGATCACAAAACGTAAAGATCAATCCGGGTGAGAATTCTTTTAACATCAATACAGGGTCGATCCCTTCAGGGTTGTATTACATGATTCTATCTTCGGAAAATTATAAAAGGACTTTTTCATTTGTGAAGTCATAAGTAGAACCAACAGAATAGGAGTGAACAATGGTTATTTACCGGCGATCACTTCTATTCTTTTTTCAGAAGGCTTGTGATAAATAGCTGATTTCAGGATTCCCCATTTATTTAAGCGATATTTTATGGAAGTGCCGATCACGCCTAATCCGTATTTTGAACTCCGGCTGAAATTAATTGACGAGGCTTCTTCGAAATATTTTGCAGGGCAAGATATCTCACCAATTTCATAACCCAGGTAAAAGATCTGGCAAAGCATCTGGTTGTCAAATATAAAATCGTCAGAATTCGCTTCGAGGTTTAATTTTTCCAGGATCTCTTTTGAAAAAGCTCTGTACCCGGTATGATACTCTGAAAGTTTTTGCCAGATGATAAAATTCTGGGTCCATGTAAGAATTCGGTTTGCAATGTATTTGTACACCGGCATTCCGTTGATCATGGCCCTGTCTCCCAAAATTCTTGAACCTAACACCACCTGGAAAACGTCTTTGGCAATAAGATAGGCCATCGATGGGATCAGTTTTGGATTATACTGGTAATCGGGGTGAAGCATGATAACAATATCCGCCCCTATCTTCAATGCATAATTATAACACGTTTTTTGATTACCCCCGTAACCATAGTTTCGATCGTGTCTCAAAATGTGGTTTATACCAATTTGTTTTGCAACTTCAACTGTATTGTCTTTGCTGTTATCATCCACCAGTATAACATCATCGACAATATCAAAATCTATCTCCTTATAAGTTTTCTCAAGGGTTTTTGCCGCATTGTATGCTGGCAACACAACTACTACTTTCTTCCCATGGATCATGTAGCTTGATTATTTTTGGCAAAATATAAAAGGTTGTTCAAAAGTTCAAATTATCGTGTTTCGACAGGATAATTTAGCACTGGAATGCTTTCCTAGTTGATCGTTATATAGCTGCTGTCAACAATTGTGGAAGGATCTACTTTTTGTACCAGGTAAATAAAATATTGCTCCTCCTTTACAATACCCGCCTCAAAAAAACTCAAAAGATCTAACTTGAGGTTACCTCTCAAAATCGCTTTTGTTACTCTTTGAACACTTTTATCATCCGAGGATACTACTTCCAATGGATCATTCCTTACCCAAAGAATCCGGGGACGAGCGTTATCTACAAATGATCCAATTGATGCAACGGACTCCGCAAAATTCATGGCATCTTTTCTCTTTTTGCTCCAAACAACGAAACTGCCGCTATCAGCCATCTGCAAATAATAGAGTTTTTTATCCAGGTAAGTTGAGAGAGGAGACACGGCAAAATCAACAGCGCCGGCAACAGGGAGAGAGTCGATCTTATTCTGCTTAATATAGTTTGCAGCATCTTTACTTGCCGAAAATTTATATTGTATGTCCATGCTATAAGCTACAATGGCCCCGATAACACTTAAGGATAAAACAATTGTAAGGAAGGGGCTGCTGATCTTTTTGCCAAGGTTTGAAAAGTACGCGAGAAGATCTGATCGGTACTTCTTCTCCGGGTAATACCCGGCAAGCCACCAGCAAAAAATTAAAGTAATAAGTAAATAA
This sequence comes from Chitinophagaceae bacterium, assembly GCA_036376375.1. GTDB lineage: Bacteria > Bacteroidota > Bacteroidia > Chitinophagales > Chitinophagaceae > VBAS01. The sequence continues at coordinate 597 of DASVAM010000691.1, read as the reverse complement.
CCACAATATCTTGCATGCAATAAGGCTGTGTAATAATAGATGAATAAAAGTCCCAGTGTTGTGCCTGTGTATAACAATAAGATCAACGGCTTTCTCAGGAAAATGATGACACCAGATACAAAAACTACCAATGGCATAAACACCCATGAAAACCATGTTGATGGATTTTGTTTGGCCCATTCACGAAAACCTCCTGCAAGTATTCCACCAGGATCTTTATAAAAGATGGTGGAATTCCAGAAATTTTCTTCGAAGCGAGGGACGTACGCATAAGTAGTAAATATTTTCGATGCTACCTGCCACCATCTTCCAACCTCAAAAAAATTGTTGGCATAGGGGGTTGGGAAGGAATTGTCTTTTTCCGGCCATATTTGATAAATTGAAAATGCCGCACCAATTATAAAAATAAGAATGCCAGCTGCCAGTTGTAAAGTGACTTTGGGAGTCTTCTGCTGGTACAAAAAATAATCTAATACCAGTATTCCTGCAAGGGCACCGGCAAAAACTAATGCATAGATCGTGACATTTGATAGCAATGCCAGTAAAACGCCCATCAGAATATATTTTGCCGTCCTGGTTTTATACAAGGCGCAAACT
>DASVAM010000671.1:0-2860 GCA_036376375.1 Chitinophagaceae bacterium | reverse complement strand
CCTCACTTTAATTATTATTTTTCCCCTGAAGTTGGCTTGTCCGAAATAGTGAAAGGCATCAGCGGTTTCCTGCAATGGAAAGCATTTATCGATCACGGGAATGACTTTTCCGTCTTCGAATAAATGATTGAGCTCATCAAGGTCATTTTTGTTTACCCGGTAACCCATGATGCCAAGCTGCTTAGTTTGAAATTTTGAAATAAGAGGTTGTACCACCATGAATCGTAATAACAAACTACCCATTGAGCCGCCAATCATGGCAAAAACACCACCCGGCTTTAAGGCTCGCTGATAATCCGAAACAGAACGATGAGCAGTCACGTCAAGTATATAATCATATCGATCATCCGTCCTGGTATAATCTGTTTTCCGGTAATCAATGAAATGATCAGCACCCAGGGATCTTAATGACTCAAACTTTTCTTCTTTATCCACACAGGTTACTTCCGCGCCAATGGATTTTGCATATTGCAAAGCAATGGTGCCAACACCGCCACCTGCTCCGTTAATTAATAATTGCTGTCCTGCCCGAACTGGTTTTCTAAATCGTAAGCCCTGCAATGCCAGTAAACCAGCTTGCGGTAAAGCCGCAGCTTGTTCAAAACTCATCTTTGGAGATTTCTTCACCAGGAATTTTTCCGGAACTGCTACGTATTCTGCAAAACCACCAAATCCTGCACCGGCGATATCCCCAAACACTTCATCACCGGGTTGAAAGTCTTTTACATTTTTGCCAACTTTCTCCACAACGCCGGCGACATCAGCTCCAAGGATCTTATTTTTTGGTTTGAATAAACCGCCAAGCAATCTCACCAGGAAAGAATCACCTTTTAGTAGATCCCAGTCCCATGAATTGACCGAAGCCGCATAAACTTTTATGAGCAGTTCATCGTCTTTGGGTGTTGGTGTTTCAACTTCTGTAAATGTAAGCTCATCGGGACTGCCATATCGATTGTACACAACAGCTTTCATCCCGCGAAGATAGAAAGTGTCAATTTTATCTTTTGATCTTTACAATAACAGGCGCCTGCTCATATTTCCAGTCATTGGTAAGTTGTATTGTTTCTTTTGTTGTGTAGTTCATGAGGTAAATATCATAGCCTTTTTCATTCTTTGGCGTTTTATCCATTACCAGCCACTCACCGTCCGGGCTCCAGCTATGCCAGCCAGATCCCATTTCACCATTGGTTACCTGCCATTGCTTTTTGCCGTCAGTCGAAACTGCATATATCTGGTGTTGCCCTTTTTGCCTGGAAACATAACTAATGAAATGATGTTTACTGTTTAACTGAGGTGGCCCTGCATGATACTCGTACCATTTTGTAGCGGTATCTTCTTTTGGAAAATGCGTTAGCTGGATCTTATTGTTTCCGTCGAGACCCATTCTCCAAAGTTCATCCGGTACCGTTCGTCTTAAATTTTTATCGGGCCTGTAAGCAAGGACGATCTCATTTCCGCCAGGTAAAAAGACCGGATCCCGTTTTGTCGAAAGCGTATCATGGGTAAGTTGCTTGTAAGTGCCATCTTTTAGATTTATCAGAAACAATTGAGCTCTTAGTTTTCCAATTCTTCCTGAAACGATCATCTCGGTTCCACCGTTACGGCTTCCCATCCAACTATCTTCCAACTGAAGGTCAGAAATTTTTCGTTTGTTATTGCCATCAGCATCCATCTCATAAAGAAAATAGCAGCGGTGGCAGGTGTCAGCATCACTTATGTAATAAACTTTGTCTTCGTATGCATAATAGGCCCATTCCACACCGGGAGTATTGGTAAGATTTTTCTTCCCGGTTCCATCCATATTCATGCTATAAACATCATAATTATCTCTTGCCGTGTCTTCATATACGTTGTATACAATTTTATATTGTTGTTTTTGAGCTTCAGTATTTTGGTGAATAAAAAACAGACTGTACAAGAGTGCGACCCTTCGACAAGCTCTGGGTAAACCGCGAACCATTTGCTGAAAGTTGCAGAGAAAGATAAACGGAGCGTCGCAACGAAGAATCATAGTAGTAATTAAGCTGGGTTAAAAAATATTTTTAAGAAAGTCATCATTTCATCTTGATTAAAAATTTCAAATAAGTTGATGTGTGCGATGGTGGCCTCCCCTTATGGGGGAGGGCGGAGGGGGCCCCTATCCTGCCTGTTCATAAGACTTTTTGATCCATTCAATCAAATCTCTATTGATCATCTTTTCATCTTCTATTTTTATCCGATGCGTACACATCGCATTCCAGCTGCCGGCGGCGATGACATTACCGGAAGGAGCCACGCCTTTTATATTTAAGCCAACATCAAACCTATCCTTCGTAGATGGTTGCAAAATGGCAAACTGTTTTTTCCTTCTTAAGCTTACATAAGCTTTCTTGGGTGACACCTCGATATCGTTTCCAAACTTGTTCACTTCATCCATGATCTTTTCATACCAGGGTTTCAGATTCTCCTTGCCCTTGTATTGTTCGGCGATCCAGTCTGTGTCATTTCCTTCAGCGCCGGCATGTGATTGTTTTGCATAATGCACCACCATATTTGCATTCCCATGGGTGAAGCCATGTTTTTCCTTAAGGAAATTAACCAGCTCACCGTGTTTGGCCAGACCTGATTTGTTTACAATAGCGATCCACTCCCCGAATTTTTTCCCGGTGGTTTTTTCAATGTTTGCGATCTGGGTAGCAGATGCTTTGTCCAAGGATTCACTCATAATAATTCTTTTATTGCAGGCAAATTATATAAAACAGATCAACCCGCATTGTAAAAAATTAACCTGCTATGCAATAGGGAGATAATTCAGATATGGACCTCGTTTTTCAAGATAAGCGGCCGGATTGATGCCTGAAAATGCCTGGAACTCCTTTAT
>DASVAM010000669.1:0-3199 GCA_036376375.1 Chitinophagaceae bacterium | reverse complement strand
GTAAATATTAATTCCAGCATGCAAATAGAAGAAGTAAGAATACCAAGATCCGTGAGCGGTGGAAATTATTTATTGAAAGTGAATGGGGTAAGTAATAAGGTTTCGTTTACAAATAAATTGGTAGTGCAGTAATTTTGTTTTCTGTTTTTTTGAGACGAGGCTGTCTCAAAAGTCTTTACAAAGAGGAGCACAAAGGTCACAATGATTGACACAAAGAACACAAAGCGTTTAAAGTAAGTACTGAACAGCTTCGTGTACTTTGTGTTTTCTTAGTGTTCGTTGTGTTCCAAAAGAGTTTTGAGACAGCCTCGTTTTTTATTAAATAACCAATGCTTGACCGTTAGGGAAGCTGACGGTCACTTGTTTTGAGACAAAACCTTCTCCATTTAAAGGTGGTATCATGATATCGGCCGTTATCGATGCATGGAATAGAATACTGCCCAATTCTTTCAGCTTTTCATCAGCTTCATTAAATTTTTCTTCTGCGGTCTTTAAATGCTCTTCATTGATCTGCATTTCTTTGAATGCCTCGTATATTTTGTTTGCCTGTTCTAATGAAAAATGTTTGTTCTCGCCTCCGCAGCTAACCAGCAGCTTATTATATTCCTTCTCTGCATCATTCTTTTTCTTATGATAGTAATGTGATATTTGTTTATACCCGATATAATCCTGTATTATTTTTTCAACTTCTGAGCCTGAATTCATGATCATAGATTTTGTGTGTTATTCATATAAAACGATTTCAACATTCATTTAGTGCTGGTAAGAACACGAAGAATAAACAGCTGAACTTATACGTAGACAATTACCAATGACAAAAGGCAGTGATTGCTCACTGCCTTTACACACATCATTCAATTTATGATTACTGTTTCAAGATCTTTATCTGCTTCGTAACATTACCCTGCCTGATTTCTGCAATGTAAAGTCCGGCCTTGAGATTATTACCCATTTTTACAACCTGGCTTCCTGAGAGATTGGTTCTTGTTTCCATTACTCTCCCGGCAACATCGATCAATCTTACAACAATTTTCTCCTTATCGTTTCCTGTCTGGATATTTAATGTAAAATAACTGGTAGTTGGATTTGGATACACCCGCACCAATGTGCTGTTTTCAGGATCTCCCTCGTTCATGAGCACAACATTTTTGCCCGATGCAGATTCAGCTTCGGTCCTATGTCCATGTCCATTACCCTGAGACCAATACTGGAATACCAGCAACCTGATATCTCGTGCAGACATGTTTTTAGGTACTAATACCGTTCTTAGACTATCCGTAGCGTTTCCATACTGATCCGTGCAGGTCACTTTAATTGTATAAACCCTTCCATCGCCATTACCGGCTCGCTCCGCCCGAAGTTTTATATGATGATCATTTAGAACGTCCCAGTCAGGTGCCTGGTCTCCGTCACCGGTTCCATTTTCCGGCTCATCGCTCGTGACCGTAATGTTGCACGAGATCGGTCCCGGACAATTATCAGAGCTTGTATAATTAACCGTCACATTTTTCATTTTATGATTGGGTGGCCATAGTACCGGAGGTGTTACAAAAAGATCATTAATTGCTGGCGGCTCAACATCATTTACAGTAACAGTGAATGAACAGGTAGATGTATTGCCTGCGGCATCAGTAGCTCTTGCGGTAACGGTCGTAACCCCTACAGGAAAAAAGCTTCCCGAAATTGGTGTTACGGTAAGTACAACACTGGATGTGCAATTGTCCGTTGCCGTCACCGTATAGCTAACCACTGCTCCGCATTGACCCGGGTCATTTGGCCGGGTGATATTGGCGGGACAGGTGATAACAGGAGGTTGTACATCTCTTACAATAACCTTAAATGAACATGAATCAAAGCCCGCACCATTCAATGCCGTAGCAATCACCGTAGTGGTGCCGACCGGGAAAACACGAGGTGATGTTATAGCCGTGTTGCCTATACGATAATATAATGTCGCTGTTGGTACTGCGGTATTAGTATCCGCTGCGAATGCAACGGTCGCAGAACAACTATTAGGAGTGTTATCTACCGTTGTGTCTCCGGGACAGACAATATCAGGAAGGACAAACGATGCATCTTGCAAAAAAAGCTGAGCTCTGATCTCCCCACCGGGAAAATTGGTTGTGTGGATATTAAAATAAATAAGACCCATTTTCAAGCTATCCTCTTGCCCCTGCGTTAGCTTCACTGAATCGACAAAAGTTCCACTTATTACTCCCGTAGGGAACGAGGGATTAACGGGAAAGAAGATGACCGGTCCCTGAATACCCGGGGGCACAAAGCCATGGAAGTGAGCAGCCGTTACATTCGAACCCAGGCCACTGAAAGTAATTGTATAAATTAAACTATCGGTTACATCATTGTAAGTTCCGACGAATGTGCCGGTAGCTGTCGAATTATTGGATGGTGTTTCCTGAGAGCCGCTAAAAGTGACATTGATAGGATACTGTGTTGCTGTCGCCGATAATTGAAACAGGGTGAAAAATAAAATGATGGCGGGTTTTGAGCTTAGGAAAGATCTTTTCATACCGTAAATATTTAAATTAAGGATTACGGTTTTTCGGAGGACATTAAAAAATAAAAAGGTTCAATGGAGGGGTACGAATAAGGGTTGCTACTAATCAGAGGGGCCGTATTAATTTAAGCTGAAATAAACCCTTTAACTAAGTTATTATCAACTCACTCTAATAAATTTCACGATTCAGGCTCAGCTAAGGAAATTGATGAAAAAGACAATTTTTCGCCTTTTAGATCGTTAGATTTACTGTTACAACAATTTGTACGCCAAAATCCAATTCTCATGAAAAAACTTATACTTACCCTATGCACTTCGCTGCTTTTCGCGTCGGTTTTCGCACAACGCGTCGACCTCGATCGATTCAACTTTACAGCATCGTACCGCGATTTTCCGGATGAGCCTTTGCCGACTGAATATAAAACCTATAACGTCCGCATCGAAGCATCGCCTTCACTTGGATTAGGTTTCTCAGCATCGACTCTTGAAAACATGATCAGCATTGAGGGCCTTAAAAAAGTTCCGGGTACCGGGCACATTACTGTTATTGCCATCCTTGATGACATTGTAATTGAAAAAACGGAGACCAAAGAAAGAGTACAGGTAACTAAAGACAAGAATAACGTGGAGATACGTAAATCATTTTTTGCCACGGAAATGATCTATTCCTTTGGCGCAAGAGCG
>DASVAM010000668.1:0-2353 GCA_036376375.1 Chitinophagaceae bacterium | reverse complement strand
AAACGGCAACGAGCAACAATAAGATCATCAGCTTCAGTCGTTTTTTCATATAACATCATTTTGTCTGGTTTGAAAATTATTTTATCGTTATTGAAGATTGGCGATCTCTTCAAATTCGGGCGCCAGCCTGGTGCTTAGCCGTTCAAAAATTTTAAAGTATTTCATATAGGCGTTATGATTCTGCTTATCTGGTAAATATTCATCCGGCAATACCACCGTTTTTGCCGCTTCATCCAGGTTTTTATAAATACCCATTTCTGTTGCCGCCACAAGGAATGCTCCATAACTAACGCTGTGAAAGTTTTGTCTTAACTGTACAGGCTTATTAAAAATATCAGCCACCATTTGTGTGCAGAATGGGATATTGGCAAAGCTTCCATTGACTGAAAGTCGTTTAATACCGCGATGTTCTTCCAGCGTTTTCCCAATGCTATAGATCTCATAAAGTATTCCCTCGATGGCGGCTCTTATAAAATGTTTTCTTTCATGTTTTATATTTAATCCAAAATAAACACCTTTGGCATTCGCGTTCCAGATCGGCGCCCTTTCTCCCAGCAAATACGGCAAGAAAATTAAGCCTTCAGAGCCGGCAGGGATTTTTGAAGCTTCTGTTATCAGGTCCTGCATGCTGAATTCAATATCAAACGGATTTCTGAAGTCGCCGAATTGTTTAGTGAACCATTCAAAGATGATTCCTCCATTATTGGTCGGTCCACCAGACACATAACGACCTTCTGTAAGCAGGTAATTAAAGAAACGCTGTTTGCTATCTTTCAAAACTTTATCGCCCATCACTCTTACGGCACCACTATCTTCAATCGTTATTGTAGCTCTTCCTTCTCCTTTGACACCGTCCCCTAATATTGCCATACACCCATCACTTGACCCAATAATTATTTTTGTGTCAGCTGAAAGGCCCAGCGAACTTTGGTAGGCCCTTTTTAATCTACTCAATGGAGCAAACACGGGAACAAGATCGGGAAGAGATTCGGTAGTGATCCCGGCGAACTTCAGCGCTTCTGTATCCCATTTTATTTTATGAATATTTAATAAGCCGGTTGCCGATGCAATGCTGTAATCGATAAGATAGTCATCGGTGAGCTGCTTGATGATATAGCTTTTGATGGATAAAAATTTACTGGTTTGCCTGAATCTTTGTTTATCATTGTTTTTTATCCAGGCTATTTTCGCCAGGGGTGACATGGGGTGTAGCGGTGTCCCTGTTGCGGTATAGATCGTTTTTCCCAGTGAAGATGATTTTAATTTCTGTGCTTCTTTCTTGGCCCTGTTATCGGACCATGTAATTGCATTTCCCAAAGGATTTCCATTTTTATCTACTGCCAGCACACTGTGCATCGATGCGCTGAAACAAATAGAAGCAACTTTGTATTTTTTGGGATGAATATGTTCATTCAGCAAATTCTTTAAGGCATACAACATCGTGATGAACATCTGGTCGGGATCCTGTTCACTATAATCCGGCGCGGTATGGAAAGTAGGATAGTAGCCCCGTTGCGAACCAATGACATTCCCGTTCAGATCAAATGCAAATACCCTTACTGCATTTGTGCCAAGTTCGATAGTAATGATACATTTCATACATAGACAATTAATCTTGTGACAAATTATTTTTTCGAAACTCACTCGGTGTATAGCCGGTGAGTTTTTTAAACGTGGTTGAAAAATGCTGCGATGAATAAAACCCTGTGTCCAGGGCAATATCAGTGATACTCACATCTTTTTTCTTCAATAGCTTGATAGCTTCTGATATACGGATATTGATCAGGTAGATGATCGGCGTAAACCCGGTGTAGCTCTTCACTCTTTCATTGAATAAAGTGGTGCCCATCCCCGCAATGGCTGCCATTTCTTCCACCGCCCATTGATGCGAAAGATTTTGACGCAAGGCTTGTTCTAATTGCATAAAGACCTTTGGAAAATCTCTGGCACGGTTATTTTGTTTTGTGAGATGTCTTGTAATGATGATAAATAATTCGTCGATAAGATGATTGGCTCTTGTGGAAAAGCCGATCTCCTGGTTGAAGATCTCGTCATATATATACCGGAGGATCCTTCCAACTTCGGATAGTTTTGAAAGGACAGGCATATTGTTCATTAAAAGAACTTTATTGATCGCCTGGTTTTCTGTGTTTGAAAGACCACTCCATTTTTCTGATAACAATTCATTATTGACAGGGCTGTGAACCTGGATGTGTATCCATGAAATACTCCCGATCTCCAATACGCCTTTTTCGCTGCCAAATTTTTCATTTGGCATGATCAATGAAACATCTCCGGGATAAAGTATATACGATTCATCATTGATCCTCCATTCAAACTTCCCTTCATTTAT
>DASVAM010000660.1:0-4276 GCA_036376375.1 Chitinophagaceae bacterium | reverse complement strand
GACGAGTTGGTAGTCCATATCAGTTTCGTTTAGACTATTAAGTTAGAGAAAACTTTTATTTGCCGGCCAATCGGTTTATGAACGGATTTTATAGGGCGGTAAATGGCTTATTGGCCGGTCAGTTCCGGTTTTTTATTATTGGATTACCCAAAAAAGGGATTGATTAGGGGGTCAATTCTGTAATTTCGTTGTCTCATCGGTTTAAGTCCAATCCTGTAATAAATGTGATCTGCTCCCCAGGCTTTTGGACATTGGAGATGATTGCTGAATCCAATTAAAGTCAATTGATATGATGATTTGCCTTAGAAAAAAAGATAGAAAACAGGCTTACCTTCATTTATATGACAGGTTGTTCCGGGGACAGCGGAATCAATGATCATTTATATTTCAATCAATAAACCATTATCGTTGATCAAAAACTATTACTTATGGAAAAGAAAAGATTAGTAGAAGATCGTGAAAAAAAACAACCATGGAAAAAATGGGGACCTTATTTAAGCGAACGTCAATGGGGTACCGTTCGCGAAGACTATAGTGAAAATGGCGATGCATGGAATTTTTTCACGCATGATCATGCCCGTTCAAGAGCCTACCGCTGGGGAGAAGATGGTATTGCGGGTATTTCAGATGATAAACAACGCCTGTGTTTTGCACTAGCCTTGTGGAATGGTAAAGATTCAATACTCAAGGAACGTTTCTTTGGATTAACGAATAGCCAGGGTAATCACGGGGAAGATGTAAAAGAGTATTATTTCTACATGGATAGTACTCCAACGCATTCTTACATGAAGCTTCTTTACAAGTATCCACAAGCAGCGTATCCTTACAATGATCTTATTGAAACAAATCTTCGGCGTTCCCGGAACGAAATGGAATATGAATTGCTCGATACCGGTATTTTCAATGAAGATCGCTATTTCGATGTCTTTGTGGAATACGCCAAGGCAGGGCCAGAGGATATATTGATCAGGATAAGTGCTGTCAATCGCGGTCCCGAAGCCGCTGAACTGCATTTGTTACCGACCCTTTGGTTTCGCAATAACTGGTCCAATTGGATCACTGAATCTAACAGGGCGGCGGAGAAACCGAATCTTTTGCAGGTAACTTCAAAAACCGGTACCAGTGTACTAAAAGCAACGCATAATTTATTAGGTGAGTTCTTCCTATCCTGCGATGCAGCAGTGCCTTTGCTTTTCACAGAAAATGAAACAAATCACGAACGACTTTTTCGCAATGTCAAAAATGAAAGCCCTCATGTAAAAGATGGCATCAACGACTATATAGTTTATGGAAACGCGAATGCAATAAACCCGGAAAAGAAAGGAACAAAGGCTTCGGCACACTATAAACTTAGTGTTGGCGCTGGTGAAACTTCGGTTATCAGGCTGAGATTAACGAAAACTTCAAAGAATAGTGAAAAGCCATTTTCGGATTTTGAAAAAGTTTTTACAGACAGAATTAAGGAAGCCGATGAGTTTTACCGATCAGTAACGCCTCCTTCGTTGAATGAAGACAAGGCTCATGTAATGCGCCAGGCTCTTGCAGGTATGTTATGGAGCAAACAGTTTTTTTTCTTTGATGGGGATAACTGGCTGGATGAGCATAATTCAAATCCTTTGCATTCGGGATATAAAAGTTCCCGTAATTCCGACTGGTACCATATGCTGAATGAAGACATTATTTCCATGCCTGACAAATGGGAATACCCATGGTATGCGGCATGGGATCTTGCTTTCCATACACTTCCTCTGTCTATTGTGGATCCTGATTTTGCGAAAAAACAAATGAAACTGATGTTGCTGGGCTCATACCTCCATCCGAATGGACAAATGCCGGCATACGAATGGAATTTTAGTGATGTAAATCCGCCGGTTCATGCATGGGCCAGTTTGTTTCTCCTTCGAAATGACAAGGCATTAAACCGGGAGATCGATATGGACTTTCTGGGGTCAACTTTCAACAAGTTGTTGTTGAATTTTACATGGTGGATCAATCGTAAAGACCGGAATGGAAAAAATGTTTTTGAAGGTGGTTTTCTTGGACTTGATAATATTGGTGTGTTCGATCGCAGCGCTCCATTACCTACGGGTGGTCATCTTGAACAAGCCGATGGTACTGCATGGATGGCATTGTTTAGCCAGAATATGCTGGAAATGGCCGTAGAGCTTGCTGCCGAAGATCCTATCTATGAAGAAATGGTATTTAAATTCGTCGAACATTTTTATTATATCGCATTAGCCATGAATAAACAGGGCGACGAGGGCATGTGGGACGAGCAAGATGGTTTCTATTACGACATACTTAGGTTGCCAAATGGTCAAACACAGCGACTCAAAGTTCGTTCAATGGTGGGCCTGTTGCCTTTATGTGCTGCAACCGTAATAGAAAAGTGGCAGCGGGAACGGATCCCCAATGCCATGGGATTTATTGGCGAAAGGTTACGACGTGTACCAGAATTAATGACGACGATACATCCAACTGGTCCCGGTCATTTAGGCGAAGCGGAGCGTGGCATTCTTGCACTTGTAAATCCGGATCGGTTACGTCGAATACTTTCAAAAATGTTAGATGAAAACGAATTCCTTGGTCCGCATGGGATCAGGGCACTTTCAAAATTTCATGAGAAGCATCCCTACCTGTTCTATGTCAACGGCCAGGAATTCAAAGTGGATTATCTTCCTGCGGAATCAAATACCGGCATGTTTGGCGGCAATTCAAATTGGAGAGGGCCGGTCTGGATGCCGGTTAACGTAATGATCCTCCGGGCCCTGCTTAATTACTATTTGTATTATGGAGACAACTTCAGGATCGAATGTCCTACTGGTTCGGGAAAGATGATGAACCTGTTTGAAGTGGCTAAGGAAATCGCAGAAAGACTCAGCAGTACTTTCTTACGGGATGAAAATGGAAGGAGACCGGTTTATGGTGGCACAGAAAAATTCCAAACAGATCCGCACTGGAAAGACCTCATTCTCTTTTTTGAATATTTCCATGGGGATAATGGTGCCGGGCTTGGCGCCAGCCATCAAACAGGATGGACCGGGGTTATTGCAAAAATTATTCAGTTGTTTGGTATGCTGGATGAAAAACTAATTCTTGAAGGAGGGAAGCGATCTGCCTTCGGACAAAACGGTGATAATACAAAAAAACAAAATGAAGAATCCAAGGTATCCGTCGCTTTATCAAATTAATACCCGTGTTTGGCTAACTGAATTATCCGGACGGCTTGGACGCAAAGCAACACTTGATGATATACCGGGTGAAGAATTAGATCACTTTGCAGAAATGGGTTTTGACTGGATATGGTTTTTGAGTGTTTGGTGCACCGGTGAAACAGGTTGTAAAATTTCCAGGCAAAATCATGAATGGAGAAATGATTTTGAAAAAACTTTGCCAGATCTGTCTGATGAAGATATTGGAGGATCTGGCTTTGCCATTACAGGCTATACAGTGCATCCCGCATTGGGTGGCAACAAGGCATTGAAGCGATTAAGGGAAAAATTAAAAATACGCGGGCTTAAGTTGATGCTCGATTTTGTTCCAAATCACATGGGGCCGGATCATCCATGGGTCAATAATCGTACTGATCATTTTGTTTCAGGCACAATAAGTGATCTTGAAAAAAATCCACAGAATTACGTCCGCGTGAAAAGTGGTAACAATGATCTTATTCTTGCGTATGGTCGTGATCCTTATTTTTCGGGTTGGCCTGATACCTTGCAACTTGATTATAGCAACCCGGCAACCGTAACGGCGATGACCAACGAGCTTTTGCAGATATCGGACTTATGTGATGGTGTAAGATGTGATATGGCAATGCTCATTCTTCCTGAAGTGTTTGAAAAAACATGGGGTCGCCGTGCACAGGTTTTCTGGCCAATAGTCACACAAAAAGTTCGCGAAAAGAATCCTGGCTTCTGTTTTATGGCAGAAGTCTATTGGGATATGGAATGGACCCTTCAGCAACTGGGTTTTGATTATGCGTACGATAAACGTCTCTATGATCGCCTTGTTGAGGGGCCGGCAAAACAAATACGCGAACATTTTTATGCGGGGCTTGACTACCAGGATAAGCTTGCCCGCTTTCTTGAGAATCATGATGAGCCAAGAGCGGCTGCAACATTTGATCAAAAAACTCATGAGGCAGCAGCGGTGATCACATTCTTATCTCCCGGTTTACGATTTTTTCACCAGGGACAATTTACCGGGAGAAAAAAACGCATTTCTCCGCATTTGGTTCGTGCGCCACAAGAACCAATCGATTTCGGTCTTCAGA
>DASVAM010000654.1:0-18617 GCA_036376375.1 Chitinophagaceae bacterium | reverse complement strand
TCGATGGCCTCTGCGTCGCCATAATTTTTGCCGAGGATCTGCATCATTACTTCATTCATTTCGAGAGCATCTGTCATAAATAGCTCGGGTAGCTTGGGAGACCAACTAAGAGTTTTCCTGCTGAGGATATCTTTTACACTATCCTTGTTAACGCCGTTGCCGGTTCCTAACGATGTAATGAAAATATTTTCTTCTCCTGATGCCCAGTCGAATCCGAATGAAGGTATAGTGGCAGTAAGGAATAGCTGAATGGCAGGATTGTTTGCCAGGCTTATGCCGCCATCAATAAAAGCCGCATCAAAGTTTTCGCCCTGGCGTGTTTTTAATGAAAGTTTTTTGGCAGGAAAATAATAGGGAGCGGCCGAACTGGCCCGGCAAAGCTCCCATAATTTCAAGTGTGACATGGCTTTTGTGTAAACGCCATCGGGATGATTTGCTACGGTCCACAAACTAAACGTATCAGCTCTTTTCGATATGATCGTAATGGGACATTTTAATTTTTCGTAGTCACAAAGCGTTATATCACCTAAATTATTTTTTAAAAGATCTTCAATTATCTCTCCTTTGTAAGCAGAGGTAAAAAATGCACGAAATGTTGTCCAGCTTCTTGGAATGACCGGGTATCTTCTTTTGCCAAAAACTTCTTTACCCAGGTTTTGGTACATGCTCACTATGTCTTTAACAGGTTTACCGACTGCAAGTAGCGCAGAAATAATGGAACCAGTGCTGGTGCCGCCGATCAGGTCGTAATAATCTGCCAATACAAGGTTGTTGTCATTATATCTTTTTCTTAGAAGCTGCTCAATTTTTTCCAGGTATCCAAGTGTCAACGCCCCTCTTATGCCACCACCGTCCAATGCAAGTATCCTTTTGGGGCCATTAGTTTTGGAGAATTTTTCTTTGATTCCTTTATTCATACCGGTCTTTAAGGAAGAGTCAGTTTAAACCTTCACCAGGTAAACAGATCATCCTGATTTCTTAGATGGATCACTGAACAACAATGTATCCGTTACTTAGCTTTATCAATCAACTCATCCCAGGCTGCGCCAAGTGGTCTCGTGATACCATCACCTTTCCATTCACCCATACCCGGAATTGTTTTGGTCATTAAGAAACCTTCTTTTGTTTTACCGGCTTTTATTTCTCCTTCTGTAAAAGTCAGGACAGCACCAAGATAGTCGGCAAATTTTTCCAGGTCTTCGTAATTGCCAACAATATTGTGGCCGTCAGCGGCGTGTCCGTAAACATAGGTTGTGTTTTTGTCAAAATGCCGCAAGGCTCTGTTCAAAACTTTTATCCAGTGTTTTATGCTGGCGCCGGAACTTCGGTCGACATAAGGATGTCGGCGATTAAACAACAGGTCGCCCATGTGAACGATATTCGAATGCTGAAAATGAATAAGACTATCGCCATTAGTATGTCCGGGACCAAAATAATGCATGATGATCCGCTCATCGCCAACCTGGCCTTCCCAGTAATCAGAATAAGTCCTGTCCGGTAATAATTGTTTATCAAGATTCTTACTCGCTATTGCAACCCGCTCCTGGTTCTTCTTAGAATTTTCATGCGCCACAACATGTTTCACCAATCCCTTGAATGCAATGTTACCACCGCTGTGATCACCATGATGGTGTGTATTGAGCAAGTATGCTATCGGCTCTTCTGATTTTTTTTGTAATTCACCGATCAAATGCGGAGCGGTGTCCGGAAATTGCGAATCCACGACAACAATCCCGTCTTTCTCGAGAAGAAAAGCGATCGTTCCACCACGTTCGGTAAAGACACCCATCTTATCTGTCATCATATGAAACATCCATGGTGGAGGAGCCGCTCCATTTCCTTTTGTAAATAATGATGAAAGTACTTTTTGCTGAGCGAATGTAAGTGCACCAAATGTAAGGGCGGAGTTTTGGACGAATTTGCGACGATTCATGTGTGTGTTTTTATTTTTCTGGCAGCGATCTTAATTTTATTTTTTTGCGTCACCGCCTCGCTCTGTTCGCCGCGAGAAATATTGGCGAATAGCGAACAGGAAGTACAAGTGAGTGACCCCGAGTTCCGCCAACTTCGTTGGCTCGTCGGGGCAGACGCAACAGAAGCTTAATAGTAGCAATCTTGCTGACTACATAGTTATTAAAATCATCTGTTGTCGTGAAATTATGAAAATAAAATGATTGATTAAATCTAAGTTCCCCCTTCGGGGGACAGGGGGGCTGGGCCTTTAATATTCAAACTTTCTTAGTGTCGGTGCTTTGAACCAGGTAATAATTGAAACGAGTAATGTCATACAGCCGCCAAAAAGAGCGGATGGCACTGTGCCCATCACAGATGCGGCCACACCACTTTCAAATTGTCCGAGTTCATTGGATGAATTGACGAAAATGGAATTGACGGATGATACACGGCCACGCATTTCATCGGGAACAAATAACTGCACGATGGTGCCACGAATAATAACACTGACCCCATCGAAAAGACCGCTCACAAACAACGCCGCGAAACTGAGCCAGAAATTTTTTGAAACTGCAAATATTAAAATGCAAATGCCAAAGCCGGCTACTGTATACAGCAATGTCTTCCCTTGCTTGTTTTCAAGCGGCCTTGAAATGAGCAATGCAATGGCAATAAAATTTCCCAGGTATGTTGCGGCATAGAGCCAGCCAAGTTTTTCGGGACCTATTTTCAGAATATCAACTGCAAAGACGGGAAGAATGCCAATAACACCGCCAAACAGCACAGCAAACATATCGAGACTGATGGCGCTTAATAATGCTCGTTGGTTTTTATGAAATACAAATTCCAGTCCTTCTTTAACACCTCCCCAGGTTGTTGTTTTCCCAGATTGCCAGCTCACTGGTTTTGGTTTTATGAATTGAAACACGATTATGGCAATAAAAATACAGGCACAGGTAATGGAGAATGCAATGGTGATGTTGGTATATCCGAGCAACAACCCGGCTAAGCCCGGACCGGTAACAGCGGCCACCAGCCAGGTCATACTATTTATGGATATGGCTCTTACCAAAGATTCCTGTGGTACCAGTTGTGCCAGAAATGCATTAATAGCGGGTGAGCTGTAAGCTCGTATGGCCCCGGTACAAAATACGAGGCCATAGATGAGCCATTGTATTATTTGCCTTGATGATGTTTTCCCCAATGGGTTGAGCGCTGATGTGAACCATGGTGATGTTACCAGCAATAAGCCGATCATCAATAAAAAATATAAAAACATACAAATGCTGATCAATCTTTGCTTATTGCTTTTGTCAACTTTTACGCCGGCCGGTAACGCAAGTAATACGGCGGGAATCACTTCACTTAAGCCAAGAATACCAATGGAAAGTTTGCTGCCGGTTATTTCATACAATTTCCATCCTAATAAAACAGGCGTCATGCGAAGCCCTGCAATAAACACAAAACGGGCGATAACGAACCATGTGAATTCGCCATTAATTAATGGTTTGCGCAGTGTCATTGTTTTTAATTATTAATTAATAATTATTAATTAATAATTATTTGGTTGATGGTTCTAAGGCAGCGTTAAGTAATGTTGCCCATTATCGTAATCTTTTTCCAATGCTTCTATAACGACCTGTAAATGTTTTTCATTCCCAAGAAAATCGGCATTGGAAGCATCAATAAAAAGCGTTTTTATATTATGTTCTTTGATGTAATGCGTGTATGTCTGCTGAATATTAAAAAGATATTCGTCCGGTATATTCTGTTCGTAGGCCCTGTTTCTTTTTCTGATGTTCTTTTGTAAACGGCTTACCGGTGTATGTAAATAAATAAGAAGATCGGGTTGCACCAACTGCTGGTGAATGATCTCGAACAATCGCTGGTAAAGACGAAACTCATCTTCGGGTAAATTCACTTTCGCAAATAGCAGGCATTTGGTAAACAGGTAATCGGATATCGTTATATCCTGAAAAAGATCTTTTTGCTGGATCAGGTCCTTCAGTTGTTTATAACGCTCTGCCATAAAAAACAGCTCCAGCGGAAATGCGTAAAGTTTTGGGTTCTCATAAAATTTGGGAAGAAATGGATTGTCGGCAAACTCTTCGAGCACAAGTCTTGCGTTGAAATGGCGGGCCAGCAAATGTGACAGGGTGGTCTTACCGGCGCCAATATTTCCTTCTATAGTGATAAAATGATAATTCATTGGGTTAATGTGCAAATATGCAAATAGGCAAATGTGCAAATGGGCCCCGATAGCTATCGGGGTGCAAATGTGCAAATGAGGGTTGCAAAATAATTGAAATGGCAATTTATAATTTGAATAAAGAACAGATTGTGGATAAATCTGCTAAATCCAAAATTGTCGGTTAATCCGAAATCTTTCTGACGGCAAGATTGTCGGGACATTCCTCCAATAATTCTGCAATTGTTTTTTTCATCACAGGATGTTGCAAGGAGGGATCGATCTCCGCTAGTGGAACAAGGACAAACCGGCGGTTCTGCATTTCAGGATGGGGTATTTTTAAAAAACGCAGGTCATGAATTTCATTTTCGAAGAGGAGGATATCAATGTCAATGAGACGTGGTCCAAGTTTTTCTTTTCTGACTCTTCCCATTTCTTTTTCGATCTTTAAGATCTTTCTCATTAGCTGCCGGGCATTTAAAGAAGTAGAGATCTCGAGGGCCTGGTTGAGAAATGACGGCTGATCTGTTTTTCCCCATGCTTCGGTTTCATAAATTGATGAAGATTTTGTTAAGGAACCGCATTGTTCTCTTATCAGTGAAATAGCTGATAAAAAATTCTCTTTTCGATCTCCTAAATTGCCACCTATCAATAAATGTGCTGTGCTCATAATTGGAAATTCGGGGAAGGCGCAAATATCTTTATTTTTACCGTCTTAAATATTCCGATATGGGTGGGTTTTTTAAAATGTTTTTCGCATCGTTGCTGGCATTGATAATTTTTTCTGTCATCGGCTTTTTTATTTTCCTGGCATTGATCGCCGGTCTTGCATCATCGGATAAACCCATCGTTGAAAAGAATTCTGTCCTGGTTGTCAATATGGGTCAGCTATTTCGTGAACAAAAACTGGAAAATCCTTTGGCAGAACTGAGCAGTAACGATGACCTCACTGTTCCGGGAGTGTATGATATTGTGCGGCTTATTCAGAAAGCGGCGAAAGATGACAAGATAAAAGGGATCTACCTGCAAGCCGGCATCAACCCGAATGGCTTTGCCAGCTCTGAAGAAATAAGAAATGCATTGATCGAATTTAAAAAATCAAAATTCATTATCGCTTATGGTGAAATAATGAATCAAAAATCATATCACGTGGCGAATGTGGCCGATAAAGTGTATGTAAATCCAAAAGGTTTCTTTGACTGGACGGGCTTTCGTTCTGAATTATTATTTATAAAAGGGACATTGGAGAAGCTGGATATTGAACCACAAATATTTTATGCCGGAAAATTCAAAAGCGCCACCGAACCCCTGCGTACTGATAAGATGACGCCTGAAAACAAATTGCAAACATCAGCCTGGCTCGGTGATCTTTATTCTCATTTTCTAATCAAGGCTGCAGAGGAAAGAAGTACAGACACAGCAACGCTTCATCATTACGCCAATCAGGCGGCGATCAGAACGCCGCAGGATGCGGTTGATAAAAAATTGATAGATGCCGTGAAATATGATGATGAAATAAAAGAGGAGATAAAGACGAGATTGAATTTGGGGAAATATGATAAAATTAATTTTATTTCAATCAACAGTTATTACAAGACCGGTTCGTATAAAAAATATTCAGGCGAAAAAATGGCGCTTATTTATGCGGAGGGAAATATTATTGATGGCGGTGGTGATCAGCAGGGACAGATTGCGAGTGCAGAGTATATAAGACTGATCCGTAAAGCAAGACTTGACAAAACGATCAAGGCGATTGTATTTCGTGTGAACAGCGGTGGAGGCAGCGCGCTGGCAAGTGAGAACATCTGGCGGGAGCTTTCACTCGCAAAAAAAGAAAAACCGGTGGTTGTAAGCTTTGGTGATGTGGCTGCATCTGGTGGTTATTACATTTCCTGTGCTGCCGATAGCATTTTTGCAAGTCCCACGACGATCACGGGTTCTATCGGCGTGTTCGGCATTATTCCAAACATGGAAGGCTTTTTTAAAAATAAATTGGGAGTCACGTTCGATGGCGTAAAAACTGGCCCCTATGCTGATCTTGGCGCTATTTACCGGCCAATGAATGAAAATGAAAAGAGGTTTATCCAGCAAAGCATCGATGAGATCTACTTAAGCTTTAAGCAAAGAGTAGCTGATGGCAGAAAAAAAGCTGTTGAAGAAGTTGACAGCATTGCACAGGGCAGGGTATGGAGTGGTAACCGGGCAATTGATATTGGACTGATCGATAAGTTCGGTGGATTGCAGGATGCAGTTGATTGTGCAGCAAGAATGGCAAAGCTCAAGGATTATCGCTTGCGTGAATATCCCGAGACACAGGGTCTGTTTGACAGGTTATTTGGTGCTGCGAAGGACAATTCATTTAAATCAGAAATGATGCGGAAAGAATTAGGAGAGGATCAATTTAAGATTTATAATGAGTTGCTGCGTGTAAAACAAATGACCAATTCAGCACAGGCAAGATTGCCGTTTGAGTTTTTTGTTAATTAATGCAATGAAAAGCCGTTAAACACTCAATTAATTATTGCAACATGCGCCGCTTCCTTTCCCTCTTTGATTTCCATTTCCACCTTTGTTTACTGAGGCAATGATCTCCGTAAACCTTTCTTTTGTAAGGATAACAGGTTCATAATTTACCCCTTCAGCTTTTAATCTTCTTGTAAACGCCCTCAGGTGGTTTTCGGATGCCTGTTTCAGATAGTTAAACGTGTTGATAATCTCCCGGTTTGTTGTTTGTGCGATTCTTTCTTCCAAATCGGCAATATCCAATTCTTCAATTTTGGCACCGGCCTTTAGCGCTGCGGTTACTGATTCACTTCCTGACTTAGTAAGTTGGATGTACAGGTTTTGTAAAAAAGAATTGGAAAACACTCCCGGTTTATCACCATTTTTTGCCACCGGGTCTTCTAATTTATAAGTGGTAATCAGGATTTTTATCCTGTCCATGTGTGTTTGTTCACTTTGCCGGATATTTCCAAAGGGATTCATTTCCCATTTCTCAAAAAGGAAATTATATACATCTCTTGCCAATTTTTCTTCTTCCCGCATATATATTATGGCATCTTTTTCCTTTTGGTTAAGCGCGCTTGTTTGTGCTGACACCACTATGAATACCACCAAAGAAATCATCATAAAAAATATCTGTTTCATAATATTTACGTTTTTACTGTTATTAAAATCCTGTTTCCATTGAGCTGTTGACAATCGCATCAAACTCGGTCCGGGTTATGTATTTCGGAATGTACGTGCCGCCTATATTCAGGATATTCCAATAGAAGGAGCGCAAGTGGTTTCTGCTTCCCTTTGTGAGCATATCATATACCAGCCGTATGTCCTGGTTATCGACATCAACCAGCAGTCGCTGTAAGTCATAAATGTCCAGATCTTCAATGGTGGCACCCACCTGATATGCCTCGGACACACTTATATTTCCTTTTGCGATTAATTGGTCATACAAGTTTTGGATCGTTGTGTTTTTAAATACCCCAATTGCATTATTACCAACAGGGTCTGCGAGGGAATACCTTTGCACTAACAGTAGCAAAGCCTCCATATGTGTTTGTTCACTGGTTGAAATATTGTTGAGAATATTTGCCCCCCATTTATTGTATAATATAATATAGACATCTCTTGCCAGTTTCTCTTCTTCCCTCATAATAGAAAGACTGTTTAATTCTGCCTGGTTCAATGGGTCTTTTGGAAGGCTGCCTATCTGCACCTGTAAATTGGCAATATTGATGTTTCCATTGCTTTCGCTGTTATTGTTTGCAGGACCCTCATCTTTGCTGCATGATGTGAACAAAAACGCGCCTGAAAACAAGGAAATCAATAAAGGCAATTTGATTTTACTTGTTCTCATAATTGTATTTTTTGAAACTATTATTCTCCTGCAAAGTTCCTTCAATTCTTTCAGGGCTTCTGTGACATCAATTACTCAAATGCCCCCGCCTGCTTACCTTCATTTTATCATTTGTTTAGTTCATAGTACGGTGGTTTTAAGTCAGGTTCACAATTATGAGTTAGCAAACGAACTGGTTTTTGCCATTTGAATTATGATCATTGCCTGCAATTAGTGAACAATAATTTTTGTTTGACAACATACACACCATGACAATTGGCCCCTGATAGAAGCTATTGCGGGCATCGGGCTTGTGTCACCTGAAAAGAAGTTCATTGATCACCGGAACCGAATAATGGGTAGAAGCCATAACCGGGTATGTTCATTTTTTTTCTGTCTCACTTGAATTGATTGCGGTCGTTTAGATATTAAACAACGCTTCTCATTAAAAATAGAACATCACCAATCGTGTAGTGCTATACATTCCGTATGGTCATTATAAAATCTGCCTGATAAGAAGTGAGTCAAGAGCCTTACTTTTGCCACTCAAAAAATTCGTTAATGCCAAAACCCTACAGCCAGTTAAAGGCTATGATGGCGATCACTAAAGCCAGTCTTAAAGGAGTTTTCAGGAGCCCATCTGCCGTTATATTCAGTTTTGTATTCCCGCTCATTTTTATTCTTGTATTTGGCTTTATTGGTAACAGCGGAAGAGTGGGGGTAAGAGTGGCATTTGATCCTGCAAGTGACACATCAAACATGGTGTATAATGGTTTGAAAACTGTTGCTGCATTAAATGTTGTTGAGAAAGATTCTGCAGAGCTGATCAAGGATCTTGAAAAAGGAAGAATCGCTGCGATCATTAGATTAAAAAAAGATGATTCCACTAAACCGGTTAGAATCCATTTAAAAACATCCGAAGCAGTAAATCCTCAAAACATACAGGTATTGCGATCAATAATGGATGGCATGATAAGGGGTATGAACCAACATTATTTTCCAAATACTCCGACTGTTGCAGTTGTTAGTAATGAGGTCGTGAAAATTGGAGGGAGAGTCTATCGTACGATCGATTTTATTCTACCGGGTCAGCTTGGGTTTTCATTATTAAGTGCCGGTGTTTTTGGAGTGGCATTTATTTTTTTCGGCTTGCGCCAAACTTTGGTGTTAAAAAGATTTTTCGCCACCCCGATCAGGCGTCAATTTATTGTATTAGGCGAGGCGATCAGCCGTGTTTTATTTGGCTTAATTACGGCAGTTGTTATTTTACTAATTGGTCACTATGCATTTAATTTTACTTTAGTAAACGGGTGGATTACTTTTCTTGAATTGCTTGTGTTAAGTTTTTTGGGTTTGGTAGTTTTTATGGGATTTGGATTTATTGTCAGTGGTCTTGCAAAAAATGAGAATGTAATACCCCCATTTGCAAACCTGATCACATTGCCACAATTCTTAATTGGCGGCACTTTTTTTTCTACGGATGTATTTCCAAAATGGTTAAAAACTGTTGCCGATGTAATGCCGCTGAAACATTTGAATGATGCGATGCGCAATGTTGCTTTTGAAGGTTCACATTTGAACGATTGTTTGAAACAGATCGGGATCCTGGCGTTATGGGGAGTTGTTGTATATATTATTGCCATAAAAGTTTTTCGTTGGGAATAAGAGAAAGGTTAAGGTTAAGGCTAAGGTTAAGACCAGACTGAACCTCAACCTCAACCTCAACCTAAATCTCAACCTCAATCTCAAAATATGCGAGTGATTAAATTAGCGATACTGAGCTTGATTTTTCTTTTTTTGCTAGTGACAACTATTTCACTTTTTATTCCGTCCAATATCCGGATCACGAAAGCGACCAACATCGCTTCCGGGGATCAAATGGCTTTTGGACATTATATTGTCCAACTTCCGAAATGGAGAGAATGGCATCCGGCATTAAAGAATATCCCGGAAAGTGAATTTCAATTTTCAAATGATTCAGGCCTCCGCATTCGGGGCACAATGATCACGATAGTTGAAAAGAAAAAAAACGAGCTGGTAACTGAAATGAAAACTGTAAATGGAAGGCCGATCGTCAGCGGTTTTAAGATCATCCAATATCCGCAGGGCGATTCTTCCACCTTGCAATGGTATATGGATTTTAAGCTGAGATGGTACCCCTGGGAGAAGTTTCGGTCACTTTTTTATGAAAATATTTACGGGGCACAGATGGAGCAGGGGCTGGCAAATCTGAAAGAATTAGCCGAGGCAAACCGTTCGTCAAGTAACTAACCCTTAACTTTATAGTTCTCCGTATTTTTAAACATAAACTTTTATTATGAAACAAATACTTTTTTTAGCGGTTCTATTTATTTCTCTGGGCGCGTTTGGACAAAATCCGCCAGCAAGTCCTCCGGCAAAAGCTGCAGAAACAACGGATGATGGCGCAACGATCACGATCAGTTACAGTCAGCCTTCTGTAAAAGGAAGAACAATTGGTAAAGACCTTGAACCAATGGAAGGAAAAGTGTGGCGTACTGGTGCAAACAAAGCCACGGTGTTTGAAGTAAACAAGGATGTAAAGATTGAAGGAAAGACATTACCGGCCGGTAAGTATTCATTATTTACAATCAACAATGGCGATGAGTGGACCATTATCTTTAATAAAACCTGGGATCAGTGGGGTGCATTCAATTATAAAGAAGCGGATGATGCATTAAGAGTCAAAGTAAAAGGCGGCAAAGCCAAAGAATTCTCTGAGAAAATGACTTTTGCCATCAATAAAAAAGGAACGGTGTCATTAATGTGGGGCGATAAGCAAGCTGATTTTAAGGTTAAGAGTTAATCAGGGAAGCTGATCTTGCCCATGGTAACCGAAGGGATCTTATTTCTTCCTTTGCCGACATTAATTTTTTCTCCGCAAACACATTCATTAGCAAGCAGTGCAAACAGCACTGCTTCTTTTGCATCCGGGTTAATGTGCAGATCGTCCGTTGTATAAAATTTCATGCGCGGCAATTGCGACTGGATGTTCTCCATTAGCAACGGGTTGTGCATGCCCCCACCACTCACATAGATCGAATAACTCTCATTTTTATCAATGCATCTTTTTATGGCCTCCGAAATTGTATCGGCTGAAAAACGATTTAATGTTGCCATAATATCTTCGTTGGATATCGAAGCGATGGCTGCTTGCTTTATTGCGTCCCGTAAATAAGAAAGGTTGAACAATTCAGGTCCGATCGTCTTTGGAAAATCACCGGCAAAGAAAGAATGATCTTTAAGTTGTTTTAGCAACACATCGTTCACATTTCCTTTTTTGGCGATGGCAGATCCTTCATCAAAATATTTCCCGTTGTAATTTTTCTGTACAAATGCATCCATCATCGTGTTACCGGGACCAACATCAGTACAAAAGATCCTGGTTCCATCAAGATCAGCGGGGAGGAAAGTAAAATTGGCAATACCGCCAATATTCAGCATGATCCTGTTTTCTCCTTTTTTGGAAAAAAGAAAATAATCCCCATAAACCGCCAGTGGTGCACCTTCGCCACCGGCAGCAATATGCTTTTGACGAAAATCACTGATCGTGATAATACCCGTGTTCACCGAAATATGATCGCCATCCCCGATCTGTAATGTTGCATTGGGAAACTTTTCCCTGCCGTGTAAGAATTTTGGAGCATGATAGATCGTTTGGCCATGACTTGCAATAAGATCAATATTCTTTTTTGTATAACCCCATTTTTGCAGGCAGTCATTTATCATCGTTGCATGTTGAACTGCTACCCATTCATTTAATAAACAGACTTTTTCCAGATCTGCATCGCGGCGGGAAAAGACAGTTTTCAGTTCTTCTTTAAAATCATTTTGGTAAGAAGATGTTTCAAACTTTACGAGCTCAACTTCAGTACCTGGTCCGCTTCCTTTTATTTTACAAAGGGCGACGTCAAGTCCGTCAAAAGATGTTCCGCTCATAAGGCCAATTATGAGTCTTTCTGGTTTTAATGCTATGCTGTAGAGCTTTTCAATGTTGGGATTCATATGATATAAATATAACCACTTAGCCTTTGCGGTTTCGTGTCCTAAAATTAAGGGTTGATGAATGTTTTTGCAGGAATTTTAAAAAATCGTTGCTTTTTTTTGCGGGTTTTGAAAAAACTACCTTAGTTTCGGTCAGCCAACGATGTATAGCTTATGCTGAAAAAGGAAAGACAAGAGTTCATCCTTCGCGAGATCAACCTTCATAATAAGGTTCTAACATCTGATCTGTGCGAGGCTATCAATGTCTCTGAAGACACTATTCGGCGGGATCTTTCTGAACTGGCCGAGTCGGGTGACATCATTAAAGTACATGGAGGGGCATTGTCCAAATCATTTCATGTTTCCTTCCAAACCAACGGTGTTTATTCTCACGATAATAAGAAGAAGATCGCTCAAAAAGCCGTGACATTGATTCGCGATGGTATGTTTGTGCTTACAACTGGCGGAACCACTATTCTTGAATTAGCGAAAGCGCTACCTCAGCATTTACGTGCAACATTCTTTACGGGGAGTTTGCCCGCTGCGATGGAATATATCCATCATCCCAATATTGAGGTGATCTTTATTGGTGACCGGATATCAAAGAATTCAAAGATCACGGTGGGCGGTGATGCCATTTCAAAGATCAAACAAATCAATGCGGATATTTGTTTTCTTGGTATAAATGCCATTGATGCTGAACATGGCCTTACAGATAATGATTGGGATGTGGTGCAAGTGAAAAAAGCCATGATCCAATCCTCCAAAAAAGTAGTAGCGTTGACGATCGCTGAAAAAATAAACACACAACAAAAATTGAAAATAGGTGATCTTGACGTCCTGGATATTCTGATCACCGAAATGGGCCCTCATGAAAAGATCTTTGATGCCTATAAAGCGAAAGGCGTAGAAATATTATAGATCCGTTCCCTGTGAAACCGGTGAAGTATAACCATTTAATTATTCAAACAAAAAATGTATGAACCGAAAAAAAATCTCAAGGCCATTGTATTATCAATTGAGTCTTGTGCTTGTCTTCTGCGTGGCCTCTATAGCGGCAATAAGCCAGGTAAAAATAAGCGGTAAGGTTACAGGCGCTGATGGTAAGGGCGTTCCCCTGATTTCTGTTGTCGTTAGTAACACAAGTTTTGGAGGTGTGACTGATGGCGAGGGGAATTATAGTTTTAATGCTGATCTGAAACCCGGCCCTTATACACTGGAGTTTACAGGCGTTGGGTTCAAATCACAAACGCAATCATTAACTGTCGGAAGTGAAAGCGCTTATACCGCCAATGTTTCTATCGTAGAAGACGCATTGAATCTGGATGAAGTGATAATAACAGGTACAAATGTGCGGACTACTAAAAAACAACTCGGAAATTCCATTTCAACTATTAATTCAAAACAATTAGAGAATACCGGTGCCAGTAATTTAACTGCCATTCTTAATGGTCGTGTGATGGGTGCACAAGTAACACAAAACTCAGGTGATCCTGCTGGTGGGATTTCAATAAAATTAAGGGGAGTTGGTTCTGTTTTTGGCTCTTCTGAGCCTCTTTATATTATTGATGGTGTTATTGTTGATAATAGTTCTGCTAATGTTATAAACCTGAACGCAGATGCACAAGGAGCCAGAATACAGACTGGTGCAAACCGGCTGGTAGACATTAATCCTAATGATATTGATCGCATAGAAGTGATTAACGGCGCAGCAGCAGCAGCCATTTATGGATCACGGGCCTCCAATGGAGTAGTACAGATATTTACAAAAAGAGGAAGAGTAGGAAAAGCCAAAGTATCTCTTTTTACAAGTTTAAATTTCAACTCGCTAAGAAACCGATTAGAAATGAACACGGTACCATTTCGCTTTGGTATTCCTGGCGATGCGAGGTTGACAACGACGGGTGACAGGTTAACTACTATTGCTAATTTAACAGGTACTGCGGGAACAGGACCTGCTGCTTTAGGCGGCCGGTTGATTGAAGCAAAATATCCTGTTACACGATACGATTACCAGGACGACATATTTGATAATTCAAAGGGAACGGATAATCATTTATCTGTCAGTGGTGGCACAGACAAGGGGACTTACTACGTATCAGCTTCATATTTAAAAAATGATGGAATTATCCGCAATACAAATTTCCAGCGCTATGGTTTAAATGTAAGGGGCGATATCAATGTCACTAAATGGGCAAAAGTTACGGCCGGTGCATTATATACAAATTCCACGTCTAAGGATTTACCCAATGGTAATAATTTCTTTTCACCTATCAGTACCATGACCATTATTGATAATGTCTGGAATATAAATGAAAGAGACGCAAATGGTAATTTATTAGCGGTTGAACAAGTAAGAATGAATCCATTATCGGTTATTGAAACTTATGACTTACGTACGGAAACAAATCGTTCAGTAGCGGATCTAAAATTAAATTTAACACCAATAAGGGGATTGAATATTGATTTAACAAATGGATTCGATACTTATTCTCAAACCGGAAATACGTACCAGGCCAGGATTCCCTATCCAGCTGTGTCAGCCGCATTTTTTCCTGATGGGTATGTCAGTTATGCCAGGTATAATTATTTTCAATGGACATTTGATGGGGTAGCTTCCTATAAATTTAATTTACTCAAAGACCTTCAATCTACTTCATCGGCAGGTTATTCAGCTCAATATATCAAAACTACCTATGCGGCACAGGAAGGCAGAGATTTAATACCAATCGTGCGGACGATTGGCGCAGCACAGAACTTGTTTACTCTTCCAGTAGACAATAGAACACAGCAATCTATTTTTGGTTACTTCTTTCAACAGACGTTTGGGTATAAAAACAAATTATTCCTGACCGCAGCAGGACGTTTTGATGGTTCATCAGCATTTGGCGAGGATGCACAAAATATCTTTTATCCCAAAGCAAGCTTAAGTTATAACTTATCTGACGAAGACTTCTGGTCCAGCAGCAATTTCAGCAGTTGGTTCAATACACTAAAACTGCGTGCATCATATGGTAAGGCAGGAAACCTAACTGGGGTAGGTCCTTATGATCGTTTCATTTCCTATTTGCCAATTACGTATACAGGCGGTGGATTTGGCCCGCGCAATAGTATCGGGAATGAAGATATTCGTCCGGAAATCAAAACTGAATTTGAGGCGGGAGCAGATATGCAATTTTTTAAAGGACGCTTGGGTTTGCAATTTTCTTTATATAACCAGGAAATTACTGACCTGATCCTTCCTTTCAATATTGCCGCTTCCAATGGCGCCACTTCTTTGGTGGACAATATTGGAGAAATGACAAATAAAGGATTTGAATTAATGATAACCGGGACGCCTGTTAAAAACAATGATTTTCGCTGGGATGCCTCTTTGTTGTATAATAAAAACGACAATGAGGTTACAAGGCTGTATAAGAATGCCGGGTTTATAGGATTGGATGCTACCGGGACTCAAGGTGTGTTAGAAGGCTATCCTGTTGGAGTATATTATATAAATTATTATGCAAGAAATGCTGACGGATCATTATTATTAAGGGACGTAAACGGATTTAAATTACCCCAGGTAGAACGCGGTGATGCTGCGACAAATATTCCTGCGAGGGATGCAAATGGTCAACCTTCTGGTACTCCGTTACGTCAAGTTTTTGGTGATCCAAATCCGGATTATACTGCCACTTTTGTGAACGAGTTCTCCTATAAAAACTTATCATTAAGAATTCAATTGGACAGAGTAGCAGGTTTTGAAGTTTATAATTGGGATTGGATAACCCGTAATAATGTTGGTAATGGAAAACTTGCAGAAAGAGAATTGAACGGCGAGGTACCGCGCGGATGGGTGGCAGCTATTGGTGGTTTTATTGGTCCACGGATACAGGAAGAGCATGTGCAGGATGGCACATTTACCAAACTGCGTGAAGTAGCTCTAACTTACACATTAAATAAATTGAAATTTGCCGAAAGCATGAAGGTTTCATTAATAGGAAGAAATCTTATCTCATGGGATAATTATGTGGGATTTGATCCGGAGATTAATGCTTCCGGTCAATCAGTAATAAGAGGGAATGATTTCGGTGCTTTTCCCATTCCAAGAGTGTTCCAGATTTCACTAACCACTAATTTTTAAAAAAACTATTATGAAAAAGATACTCAATATATTTTTATCAAGCGTTTTGCTAATAGGAGTTGGGTGTAAAAAGGAATACCGCAATCCCAATGCTCCTACCCAGGAAGATGTATTTAGTTCAACGGATGGCATGACCCGTGTTATCGTTGGTATAAAAAATAGGTTTGCTGTTAATACTTTGGGAGCAGCATCTATTTACCAGGCAATTTCTGCCAGTGGGTTGTCTACAAAAGAGCTGGTAGTGCAAAATGCCGGTAACGCTGACCTGGCGCAGTTGGAAAATGGAGGTAATAACCTGGCTCCAAATAATGGTGTGATCGGGAGTTTGTGGTCTACCACTAATATAGTTAATAGCGAAGCGCAAAAACTTATCAATGGTTCGGCAAATGTTGGTGATGTCAATCTAAAAAATGCTATTCGTATTTACGGCCATTTATATAAAGCAATGGCTTTAGGCACAATGGCTGCATTTTGGGAAAAGGTGCCTCTTAATAATGGTGAAAACGCTGAATATAGTACCAGAATAGAAGCTTTGACCCTGGCAGTTCAATTGTTAGATCAGGCATCGACACTTTTGGGTACGACCACAATTCCAGCAAGTTTCACTTCGCAGGTAGGAGCAGAAATTGATCTAAAAAATACTTTGTTGGCTTTATCGGCACGCTATAACATGATGTTACTGAATAATGACGCTGCCATTGCCAAGGCAAGTGCTGTAGATCTAACAAAAAAATCTACTTTCTTTTATAACAATGTTAATCCAAACCCTGTTTTCAGATCGGGTGTGACAACGGCAAATGTTTATGGAATAAGGACGGATTTTGGTTTGAGCGGTGCTTTGTTACCAGATGCAAACGACAAACGACGCACATTTCATTTAGTGAAGAATACAGCTAATGGTTCAGGCTTTTTTCAAAATGATGCAACAGCTATACCCATTTATCAACCCGGTGAAATGTTGCTGATACAAGCAGAAGCTAATGCAAGAAAATCACAACTCGCTACTGCAAAAACTTTTCTTGATCAAGTGCTCCAAAAAACTGCTGCACAGGATGCTTTTGGTGTTGGTGCTGAATTACCACCTTATTCCGGTCCTTTAACGCAGGCTGATTTATTGCAGGAAATTTATAAAAACCGTTGTGTTGAATTGTATCTATCCGGAATGAAGTTGGAGGATAGCAGAAGATTTAACCGACCTGCACCAGGTGCAGCAGGCGCAGAGAGAACAAGAAATTTTTATCCTTATCCACAGCAGGAAAGAGATGGGAATACAAACACACCTGCTGATCCGGCAATTTAATTCTTTCCATACAAGCAGTCACTAAGCAGAAAGGGCTACCAGTTTTGGTAGCCCTGATTTTTATCGACACTTTATTTTAATTTCTTCTAACCCTGAATGTAGCTGAAACAGTATGAAGGTTGTTGTTAAGTATTTCTTTGATCTGGCCAGTAAAATTTCCTTCAATAAACTGGCCCGGTGCACCATAACTTGTAATGTTTATATTAAATGGTGTGATCAGCTGAACAGAATCAAATTGATTTACGCTAAGGAAAGTTAGTGGGAATGTGCCAACTCCATTGGCTTGAGTCGAAAAGAAATCAATGTTTATGTTGGGTTGACTTACCCTGAATCCATAAACCGATAGTATAGCCTGGTTGGTGCCTGCAGCGGTATATGTCCTGATTGAATCACCGGTATTGGCTGTATTTAAACTAAAATTCGACCCATCTACAACATAGTCAATATTACTTGTGGAGGAAGTGCCACAGGCTGATAAAGCGCCCGTGTTTACTGTACCCGAAGTCGCCGTGCCTGTCCACGTATTACTTTGTTGTAATCCCGCATTATCAATAACAACTACTTCAATTGTTGCACTGCTGTTTGAGCATCTTGTAACCGTCATTGAAAAGCCACCGTTGTTGATCGGCTTATTATACAGATGTCCATCGAAATAAATTAATGCATTTCCATTTGTAACAGGTTGATTGGCGCAATTAACAGCGCTGCCCGTTATCTGTAATGAATTTTGGGTCGGTATAGTGACAGTAATGGTGCCAAGATCTGTATTGGAACTAAAAGGCCCGATATTCTGCGTATAGATCGGTTGATTACAATTGGTAAATATCTCTAACACCAGCGCTTCATTCTTCGGAACAAGTCCGCCAACATGACCTGAAGAATCGGTATAACCATAGCTTGCTCCGCCATTTGCTCTTGTGATCTTCACTTTTGTAAATGGCAAAGGGCCTTCCGCCGTAACTACGGTAAGTTCAAGATAAACAGTGGGTATACTTATATCACAATTCCAGAAGGAGAAATGACCCACATCACCTTCGTAATAGTCTGCTCCCTTTGCC
The DNA here is from genome assembly GCA_036376375.1 of Chitinophagaceae bacterium. Lineage (GTDB taxonomy): Bacteria > Bacteroidota > Bacteroidia > Chitinophagales > Chitinophagaceae > VBAS01. The sequence continues at coordinate 155 of DASVAM010000654.1, read as the reverse complement.
GCATTGCCTTCCTGTTTCCAAAGGCCAGTCACTTCATCAACTGACCAAAGCGGAATAGTGGCTGGTGCCGTGGAACGCAATGACGAAGGAATAGTAAATCTGAGCTTTGCTGTTTTGCCGGAGGCAATTTGCAATGCCTCACCGCTGCTGCCTTC
>DASVAM010000652.1:0-5992 GCA_036376375.1 Chitinophagaceae bacterium | reverse complement strand
GAAAAGTTATTACGGATCTCAAAAAAGATAAAGGAGCTGAGTTTTGTGGAGGAAGAACAGCCATCCAACATGAGCTTGCTGGGGACGGGTTCTGTTCTAAATTTATATTTAAAGCAACGACGCAGCAGCCAGGTCAATGCTCTCATTGGTTTTTTGCCAAATAACGATCAGCTTTCATCGAAGAAACTATTGATCACCGGTGAAGCAAATGTTCATCTACAGAATGCATTTGGCGGGGGCGAGGCGCTTGGTCTTAACTGGCAACAATTGCAGGTAAAATCTCCCCGGCTGAATATTTTTTATCGTCATCCATATCTGTTCAACTCGCCGCTGGGAGTAGATTTTTCGTTCGACATGTTGCGGAAAGACAGCAGTTATTTGAATATTAATCTCAACCTCGGCGGCCGGTATGCGCTTTCAGAATCACAATCCGGAAAAATCTTTATTCAGCATTTGCAGACGATCGTAAGCCAGGGAGGTGTTAATGAAGCCCTTGTGATCGCATCAAAAACGCTGCCTGATATTGCCGATGTAAGTACATTAGGTCTCGGTGTTGAATTTGAAAACAATAAAACCAATTACCGGTTTAATCCCAGAAGCGGTTATGGCTTTACTGTTGGAGGATCGGGTGGTACAAAGAAGATTAAGAAGAATAATGAGATACTTGAATTAAAGGATCCGTCCGATCCGGCATTTGATTTTGAGGGATTGTATGATACGGTAAAACTAAAATCCTATCAAATAAGATTATTGGGTGCCATTGCAAAGTATTTTCCAATAGGAAAGCAGGGAACATTTAAAACAGCACTCAACAGCGGTGCCATTTTAAGCGATATCATTTATCGCAATGAACTCTACCAGGTGGGGGGCTATAAATTACTTCGGGGTTTTGACGAAGAAAGCGAATACCTGTCTCAGTATATTGTTGCCACATTAGAGTACCGCTATTTAATTGGGCTGAATTCTTTTTTCTATGGATTTGTTGATGGCGGTTGGGGAAGAAATAATAGCCATAGTGCAAATTATACTCATTCCTATTTTGGGACAGGTCTTGGGCTTGCGCTGGAAACAAAGGCGGGAATTTTTAACCTGGCATGGGCGGTTGGCAAAAGAGATGATACGCAGTTCAATTTGCGCCAATCAAAGATCCATTTTGGGTTTGTAAATTATTTTTAGAGAATCCATTTTTCTTTTTATCCCGGATAAACACTTTAATACTTTTGCGATTCGAATGAAGCATCTTCTTCTACTTTTACTTTTATTCTTTCTGTACCCAGTCGCCATTTTTGCACAGGTTGATTCTATTCCTCCGCAGGCGGATAGTTTACAAAAAGATACTTTAAAGCCAAAACCGAAACCAAAAACGATCAGGATCCCGGATTCGACAAGGATAATAAAAACCGCAGAAATACCGATTGACAGTATACGTTTAAAGGATTCGATAAGGATACAGGATTCTCTGCGTTTGGCCCGGATCGCAACCGATTCACTACAGAAAAAATTGGCCGAAAATCAAATGCCAGTCCGGGTTTTGAAGGAAGGGGATAAGAAAATTTTCATTGGGAAAGAGTATCTTTTTTATTACCTCATCTTTTTGCTGATCCTGTTTGGGTTGTTAAGAAGGGCATTTGCAAAATACTTTCACGACTTGTTCCGTGTTTTTTTCAGAACAACTTTAAAGCAACGCCAGACACAGGAGCAATTGCTTCAGTCGTCGTTGGCTTCAGTTCTTATGAACAGCTTTTTTGTTTTATCAGCCGGTTTGTATCTCAATTTTGTTCTGATCCATTTTCAACTGGTCATTTCCGGGAATTTTTGGTTGCAATACGCTTATTGTGCCGCTGCGCTGGCAACGATCTACATCGTAAAATATGTCGGGTTAAAGATTGCAGGTTGGCTTTTTAATATGAGTAATGCAACTGATTCATACATTTTCATTGTTTTCATTATTAATAAAATGCTGGGCATATTTCTTTTGCCTTTTTTGCTTTTGTTGGCATTTGCCACCGAACTTCTCTATAATTCGGCCATGATTATTTCATGGCTGGGGATCGGTTTACTTCTTATTTACAGGTTTATTTTGGCCTATGGAGCGTTACGTAAAGAGGTAAAGCTCAATTCATTTCATTTCATTTTGTATATCCTGGCATTTGAGGTTGTACCACTATTGCTGATTTACAAGCTGTTACTGGTCATTTTTTAAAAAGAACTTATTAACTTTGCAAACAATTTAGCCGAACCAGTATGGTAAAAAACGGGAAAGCTGATATTTCAGCTAAACAAGTGAAAAAGATTTTAGTTACCCAACCCAGGCCGGAAAGCGATAAATCGCCGTACTATGAGCTTTCAAGAAAATATAGTCTTGAGCTCGATTTCCACCCATTTATTCGTCTTGAACCGATTCCGGGGAAAGAATTCCGCAAGCAGAAAATTGAGATCCAGAATTATACCGGGGTGATCTTTACCAGCCGCAATGCGATCGATCATTTTTTCCGCACCTGCGAAGAACTCAAGGTGAGCGTATCCCAGGATACCAAGTATTTCTGTATTACCGAGGCTGTGGCGCTTTATCTTCAAAAATTCATCCTGTATAGAAAAAGAAAGGTTTTCTATGGGGCCGATGGCTCAAATAAGAGCCTGTTCGATGTTATCAACAAGCATAAAAGCAATGAAAAGTTCCTTTATGTATGTTCAGAGAACCAGCAGGATAATGAGATAGTAAATTGGCTAAAGAACAATAATTGCGAGTTTGTTTTAGGCTTCATGTACCGTACACGCAGCAATGATGTAAAGTTTTTGCTTGAGCAAAAAGAATATGATGTGATCTGTTTCTTTACTCCGAGTGGCGTGAAAAGTCTTTTTGATAACCTTCCAAAGTATAAGCAGAATGGAACTGTAATAGGGGCATTTGGAAATAATACAATGAGAGCTGTGGAAGAAGCAGGCCTTACACTTGAAATAAAAGCACCCCAACCGCAAACGCCAAGCATGGTGGCGGCACTGGAACAATTTATACTGGCGTGTAAGAAAAAATAAAATGAATTTGGTAAAATAATTGAAGGCACTTATCGGTGCCTTTTTTTATTTCCTAAACACGAACTTCACGTTCTAATTTATATCATGCACAAATTCACCAATAAACTTATCAACGAAACGAGCCCTTACCTGCTTCAGCATGCCCACAATCCGGTGAACTGGTTTCCCTGGGGGGATGAGGCATTGGAGAAAGCAAAAAAGGAAAACAAACCGATTCTTGTCAGTATTGGTTATTCAGCCTGTCATTGGTGTCATGTCATGGAAAGGGAATCTTTTGAGGATGAACAAACGGCCACCATCATGAACGAGCGTTTTGTCAATATCAAGATTGACAGGGAAGAAAGACCCGATCTCGATCATATTTACATGGATGCAGTGCAAGCTATGACGGGCAGCGGTGGCTGGCCATTAAATGTTTTTCTTACACCCGGAGCCAGGCCATTTTATGGAGGAACTTATTTTCCTCCTAAACGTGCATTTAATCGACCCTCATGGCAGGAAGTATTATTGGGCGTATCGGAGGCATTTACCCAAAAAAGGCATGAAATAGACGCACAGGCAGAAAATTTAACTGAACACCTGGAAAAGGCCAATGCTTTTGGAGTTTCATCCCGGGGAGATGATAACCTTTTTACTGACGAAAAAATGAAAGAAGCGTTTGAAAATATCATGAAAAACGCCGACAAGAAATGGGGTGGATTCGGTCAGGCTCCCAAATTTCCCCAGTCATTTGTCATTCAGTACCTCTTGAGATACCAGTATGTTACTGAAAATAGAGAAGCCCTGAAACAAGCACTGTTGAGTATTGATAAAATGATTGATGGCGGCCTATATGACCAGGTGGGTGGTGGCTTTGCAAGGTATTCAACCGACACAGAATGGCTGGTGCCACATTTTGAGAAAATGCTTTATGATAATGGCTTGCTTGTTTCAATCATCAGCGAGGCATACCAAATAACTGCTGATAGCAGGTACAAAGAGGTGATCGAAGAAACGATCGGGTTTGTGCAACGGGAATTAATGCACGCCGATGGCGGGTTTTATGCCGCTCTTGATGCCGATAGCGAAGGAGAGGAGGGGAAGTTCTACGTATGGCAATATGATGAAGTGATGGAACTTTTGAAAGAAGATGGTCGTCTCTTCTGTGATTTTTTTGATATAACACCAGGGGGAAACTGGGAAGAAAAAAATATTTTATGGAGAAAGAAAACCGAAAAAATTTTTTCTGAGGAAAAAAATATTCCGCTGGAAGAATTAAGAAGAATAATTGAAAAAGGTAAAAAGTCATTACTTGAAAAAAGAAATGAACGGATAAGACCGCAAACGGATGATAAAATTCTTTTAGGGTGGAATGCCCTGATGAATACTGCACTGAGCAAGGCATTTGCGGCAACAGGAAATGATTCTTTCAGGCAATTAGCAATTGCCAATATGGAATTTTTGTTAGGGAGATTTTCAAAGGCTAATAGCACTGAATATTTTCATTGCTGGAAAGATGATATACCGAAACAACCAGCCTTCCTGGATGACTATGCTTTTTTGATCCAGGCGCTCATAAAGCTTCAGGAGGTAACGGGCGACACAACATTTCTTGAAAGAGCCATGATCATAACCGAACATGTCCTGGCAAACTTCGCCGATACAAACTCCGAATTTTTCTTTTATACAAACGCCAGTCAAACCGACGTTGTAGTGAGAAAAAAAGAGGTTTATGACGGTGCACAACCTTCCGGCAATGCGGTGATGGCTGATAATTTGTTTCGCCTGGGATTGTATTTTGATAAAAGTGATTGGAAAGAAAAAAGTGTCAGGATGATAAGTTCATTGGGGGGCGCGATCATTCGCTACCCAACTTCTTTTGGTAGCTGGGCCTGTACCTTGATTGAGATCTCAGGAGGAACAAATGAGGTTGTTATCATCTCAGAGAAGATAGAGCACATTCTGAATCAATTTCTTAAGGTCTACATTCCGCACAAGGTTGTGATGGCAGCATCCGGGGGAAACACGACGTTTCCTCTTTTGTCAGGCAAGGAAAAAAATGAAGAAACAGCACTGTATTTATGCAGGGATTATACTTGTGAAAACCCGGTTTCGTCAATTAGTGCTTTAATTGATTTAATCAGGCGTAAAGAATTAAAAATTAGTTCGTAGCCCATACAATATTGCAATCTAAAACCCGTTAGAACTTTTACCTCGTAAATGAGGCTTGTATTCAAAAAAAATAAATATTATCCTTGTGATTCGGTTACATTCAAAATATTATATTTGTCCTTTACCCTTTAAGTGTATGAAAATGAAAAACCTTTACAGCATTCTCCTCGTGGCCGCGTTAGCACTAGCGCTGTCCAGTTGCGGAATTTTTGGAAAGAAGAACAGCAAAGGAAGTACCCTTCCTAATGACGGCCAGGTGTATGGAATTGCGCCGGGCAGTAAGTATGTTCTTCCAAAACCTCCGGGTATGGTCTACATACCCCAGGGAACATTCCATATGGGGCCCAGCGATGAGGATCCTGCTTATGCCTTTAGTGCCCGGAACCGTTCTATTTCGATCAGCGGATTTTGGATGGATGCGACGGAAATTACTAACAATGAATATCGCCAGTTTGTCTATTGGGTTCGCGACTCTGTCACTGCCGCTGAGTTGAAATTCTTAAAACAAGGAAAAGACGGTAACGAGTATGTTGACTGGCAGAAGATGAAAACTGTAAAATGGAATGACCCTAAATTCCTTGAGCAGTTGGGCCAGACAAATCTTATTCTTCCTCCTGATGACAGGATCTTTGGAAGGATTGAAATCGATCCAAGAAAGATTATTTACCATTCAAAGGTTTTTGATCTTAAGGAAGCTGCAAAAAGAGAAAATGCTACGCAGCCCCGCTCTAAATTTATTCTTGAAAAGAAGACTCCTATTTATCCTGATACATTGGTTTGGATAAGAGATTTTGCTTACTCTTAT
>DASVAM010000648.1:0-18407 GCA_036376375.1 Chitinophagaceae bacterium | reverse complement strand
ATAAGGCACAAGGAGCAAGGCACAAGGAATAAGATGTATATATTTTTAAGTTTCATTAAATCCTGAACGATTAAATTTACAACTCAAATTTTCATTGATGAGCAGAATTTTCAGGGCAATATTAATTTTTAATTTTTCATTATTAATTCTTAATTCAGTTGATGCCCAATTTACGCGCCAGGATACGCTGCGTGGAAGTAATGGAGCTGGAAGAGATTGGTGGGATGTGGTTTCTTATAACATTTTGGTAGAACCTGATTACGAAAATAAATCAATCAAAGGCTGGAATGAGATCAAGTTTAAAGTATTGAACGGAGGGATCAAAAAAAAGATGCAAATTGATCTGCAAGAGCCGATGAAGATCGAATCGGTTACAATTGACAATAGAAAAGTGAAAATCCTAAAAAGAGAAGGAAATATTTATTGGCTTGATGTAAGTACCATTAGTTTTCAAAATACTTATAATCAAGACAATCCACTTGCCGTTCCGCTAAAGAGCCAGCAATTAAAGATTTATTTTTCCGGCAAACCAAGAGTTGCCGTCCGGGCACCATGGGATGGAGGTTGGATATTTACAAAAGATGCAAAAGGAAGACCATGGATGAGCGTTGCCTGCCAGGGATTAGGTGCCAGTGTTTGGTATCCTTGCAAAGATTTCCAGGGTGATGAACCAGATGCCGCAATTCTGCAAATTGTCATTCCTGATACGTTGATGGCAATTGGCAATGGAAGGCTGGGCATTCATAAAGGAAAGTATGAAAAGAAAGTTAATTACGGATGGGTTGTGAAAAATCCAATCAACAATTATAACATCATCCCCTACATTGGGAAGTATGTGAACTGGAAAGAAATTTATCAGGGCGAAAAAGGAGACCTGGAATGTAATTACTGGGTGCTCGATTATAACCTGGAAAAAGCAAAAGAACAATTCAAACAAGTGCCCATGATGCTAAAAGCATTTGAACATTGGTTTGGACCTTACCCTTTTTACGAAGATGGTTTTAAACTGATCGAATCGCCACATCTTGGCATGGAACACCAAAGTGCTATTGCCTATGGAAATGGTTTTAAGAATGGTTATCGCGGCCGCGATTTGTCGGGTTCCGAAGCTGGCTGGGGTTTAAAATGGGATTTTATCATTGTTCATGAAAGCGGGCATGAATGGTTTGCAAATAACATCACCACAATTGATATTGCGGACATGTGGGTGCATGAAAGTTTTACGAATTATTCGGAAACTCTCTTTACCGAATATTATTATGGAAAGGAGGCAGGTAGCGACTATTGCATTGGCACAAGACAACTGATTGCAAATGACAGACCGATCATCGGAAGCTACGGAGTAAACAAAAGTGGCAGCGGGGATATGTATTACAAAGGCGGCAATATGCTTCACACCATTCGGCATGTTATTAATGATGATGAGAAATTCAGATCTATACTGCGCGGGTTGAATGCAACATTTTATCACAAGGTTGTTACGACGCAGGATATTGAAAATTATATGATCAAACAATCGGGAAAAGATCTTTCAAAGATCTTTGATCAATATTTGCGAACAACAAAGATACCTGTGCTTGAATATAAACTCACCGACGATAATGTCTCTTACCGGTGGTCAGATTGTGTTGAAGGGTTTAACATGCCGGTAAAACTTGCCGGGGCTCATGATTGGCTCAAGGCAACCACTGAATGGAAAACAGTTGCGGTAACTGAGGGCATGATAAAAGACGGTTTAAAGATCGATCGCAATTTTTACATTCGGGTAAAAAAAGTGCAATAACCATTACCTCTTCGAACACTTAGATAAGTTGTCCGTTGACCATTGACCATTCACCATTCACATCCTATCTTTACCACATGAGCAATATCCGCCGGCAAAGTATTACCTCCTCAATACTGATCTATGTTGGCTTTGCTTTCGGCGCTTTAAACACCTATTTGTTTACAAGGGAAGGCGGCGCTTTCACAAAAGAACAATACGGACTCACCGGTGTTTTTATCGCTATTGGTTCTATTATGATGTCGATCGCAACACTGGGCATGCCGGCCTACATAAATAAGTTTTTTCCCTACTACAAAGATCATTTGCCTAAAAACAAAAATGACCAGGCGGCATGGGCGTTCCTTGTGAGCATTATTGGTTTTATCATTGTTGGTATTATTGGACTATTCTTAAAAGATACCGCAGCAAAAGTTTTTGACAACTCACCGCAACTCGTAGCATATTATTATTGGCTGTTCCCCTTCGGGCTGGGTCTTATTCTGTTCCAGGTTTTGGAAGCTTTTGCATGGCAGAATCATCAATCAGTTCTTTCCAATTTTCTGCGCGAAGTGCAGATGCGGGTATTCGTTACTATTCTGATTGTTCTTGTAACGATCAATGTAATCAGGGATTTTGATCTGTTTATAAAACTTTATTCCTTTCTATACCTTGCGCTGGCCCTTATCCTTTTTATCTATCTCTATAGCACGGGCAGGATCAGTTTTCATTTTTCTGTGAGTAAGGTAACAAGGAGACTACGACAAAAGATCATTCTTCTATGCGGATTTATCTGGAGTGGCACACTTATTTATAACCTTGCGGCAGTTGCTGATACAATAATTATTGCTTTAATTTTCCCAAATGGCATTGGCATGGCCGGGCTTTTTACATTTCCCCAGTACCTCACCAGCATAATACAAGCTCCGCAAAGAGGGATCGTGGCGGCTTCCGTGGCTCATTTATCGCAAGCATGGAAGGACAAAGATTATCAAAAAATAAAATTGATCTACCAGCGATCTTCCATCAACCAGCTGATCTTTTCAGCAGCCATGTATTGCCTGATACTGTTGAATTACAATGATGCGATTGATTCTTTCAAACTGCAACCAGCATATAAAGTAGCGATCAATGTATTTTTATTTTTGGGTTTAATGAGGATCGTAGACATGGGCACCGGGGTCAGCGGCCAGATAATTACTACCTCCACATTCTGGCGTTTTGATTTTATTACTGGTATTGTCCTGCTTGTTCTTACGCTACCATTGACATGGGTCCTTACAAAACAAATGGGTCTTGTAGGCCCTGCTGTAGCCAACCTGATCGCCTTTTCTATTTATAATTTCATACGTTATTTTTTCCTGCTAAGAAAATTCAATATGCAGCCATTCACTATCAAATCATTGCTGGCAATTGTATTGGCAATTGCCTGCTATGGTGTTTGTTATTTTTTACTAAATGATAAAACAGGAATTCAATGGCTGGCAATAAGAAGCTTGCTTTTCCTTGGAATATTTTTTGCAGGAACGTATTGGCTCAACCTTACACCCGATCTGAAAATTGTGTTGGAGAATTTAAGAAAGAAGATAAAGAAATAGCGATTTTATCTTGTGCTTACAACGGACTCGCGGTCTTTTAATCTACCAACTCCGACAAATTTTTTAACCCAATATTCATCATAAACGTCGCTGATCATTACACCGCCGCTCGTGGAAGCATGAACAAATTTGTTGTTCTGCAGGTAAACCCCAACATGAGAAACTCCACCACGCGTATTGAAGAAAATAAGATCGCCTTCTCTTAATTCTGTTCTCGAAATACGATTGGTCCAATTATATTGTTCTCTGGCAGTTCTTGGGATACTAAAGCCATAAACAGAAGCAAACAGGAATTGCGAAAAAGCCGAACAATCAATTCCGTTTTTGGTAGTGCCACCCAAACGATAGGGCGTACCATACCAATCATCAATGAATTCAAACATTTTTGTATTCCTTACTTCTTCAGCGGAGGTATTGAGCAAGACGGCGTATTTTATTTGTAAAGCAGAAAGGTTTTCGGCATCGCTTTCTCTATGTAAACTATTGCGGGTGGTTGTCGTTTCTTTTTTAGCTACGGGTTGAACCGCCTCCTTTTCTCGCGTGCCTTTCGAAGATTCAACCTGCGCGTCGATGTGATCCAAAAATTTTGTCTCTTTTTTAACGGCAGTGGAATTGTTTTCAGGCGTTTTGTTCCCCGTGAAGGCGGTTTTCAAACTGGCACAACCTGCCAGCGAAACAATCAGGATTGAGCAAAGAGTTGCCTGTTTTAGCATGAATTGGATTCAAAATGAAAGTGAGAAGGCCTATACGCCAAGATCCTGCCATCACTCGTTAACAAAAATAAAAATCTTTCCCGAGCTTGTGGATATTATTTAAACGAAAAATGCCCTGAAAAATTGTTATTTGCAAATCCGTAGATGCCGATCATTAAAATTTGAGGAGTATTCAGAATGAAATTTTCACACTTACACGTACACACCCAATTTTCATTATTAGATGGGGCTGCATCGATCCAGAAGCTGTATAAAAAAGCGATCGATGATAATATGCCGGCAATGGCTATTTCTGATCACGGCAATATGTTTGGTGTTTTTGAATTTGTCGCCGAGGCCCATAAACACAAAAATGAAGATGGGAGTTTAAAAGTGAAACCAATTGTAGGTTGTGAGTTTTATATCACTGCTGATCGTCACAGGAAGATATTTTCAAAAGAAGATAAAGATCCCCGTCATCACCAGATATTACTGGCAAAAAACGAGACCGGTTATAAAAACCTTGTTAAGCTAACGTCGCTTGGCTTTATAGAAGGCATGTACAGCAAGTATCCACGAATTGATAAGGAATTAATTTTAAAATATCATGAAGGACTAATTGCGACAACTTGTTGCCTGGGAGCATTAGTGCCGCAGGCTATTTTAAGAAAACCTGAAGCTGAGGCTGAGAAAGAATTCAAATGGTGGCTGGATCTTTTCGGGGAAGATTATTACGTTGAATTGCAGCGGCATGGGATGAAAGAACAGGATTTGGTAAATGAGGTGCTGATAAAATTTGCCCGCAAATACAATGTAAAGATCATCGCAAGTAATGATTCACATTATGTAGATCAAACTGATTTTACGGCCCACGATATTTTGCTCTGCATCAATACGGGGGAAAAATTAGCCACTCCGGCTCTGCGGGAATTCTCCGACGATGACATCATGGTAAAGGACAAACGTTTTGCCTTTCCCAATGACCAGTTTTATTTTAAGAAGACGGATGAGATGTCAGAAAATTTTTCTGATCTTCCGGAAGCGATCGACAATACAAATGAAATTGTAGCTAAAATATCAGTGCTTAATCTTAAAAAAGATATTTTACTTCCTGCGTTTCCCATTCCTGATAAATTCAAGACACATACAAAAGCTGAGAAACTCGACAAAGGAGAAGTAAGTCCCGATTCGTTGAATCAGTGGGAATATTTAAAGCATATTACTTATGAAGGAGCAAAAACACGTTATTCAGAACTCACTGATCAAATAAAAGAGCGAATCGAATTTGAATTGTTTACGATAAAAACAATGGGCTTTGCAGGATACTTTCTTATAGTAAGTGATTTTATCAAAGCCGGAAGAGAAATTGGCGTTCTTGTTGGTCCCGGTCGTGGATCTGCTGCCGGAAGTGTGGTGGCCTATTGTATCGGCATCACCAATATTGATCCCATCAAATACAATTTACTTTTTGAAAGATTCTTAAATCCGGATCGCAAATCGATGCCGGATATCGATACGGACTTTGATGATGTGGGCCGGCAAAAAGTGATCGACTACGTTATAAAAAAATATGGAAAGAACCAGGTTGCACAGATCATTACCTACGGTACGATGGCCGCGAAGATGAGCATCAAGGATGTTGCAAGGGTAATGGACCTTCCACTGCCCGACTCAAATGCGCTGGCAAAAATGGTTCCCGAAAGACCTGGTATAGAACTAAGAAGAGTATTGCATGCGCCGCTCACGGCAAAAGATGGCGAAAAATCATTAATGGAAAAAGATGGTGTAGGACCAGATGATATTGAAGTGATAAAAAAACTGAGGGAGATCTATAACAGCAAAGGAACTCAAAGTGAAGTATTACACCAGGCGGAGATACTCGAAGGATCGGTTCGCAATACCGGCATCCACGCCGCCGGTATCATCATTGCGCCAAAAGACCTTACAGAATTAATTCCGGTCGCTACTGCAAAAGATTCTGATCTGTGGGTGACACAGATAGAGGGAAACGTGATCGAAGATGCAGGAGTTATCAAGATGGACTTTCTGGGTCTGAAAACACTTACCATTATTAAAGATGCGCTGGAACTTATCAAACAAAATCACGGGGTCGATATCGACATTGATAAAATTCCACTGAATGATGAAAAGACTTTCAAATTATATCAGCATGGAGATACAATTGGTACGTTCCAGTTTGAAAGTCCCGGCATGCAAAAATATTTACGTGAATTAAAGCCCGACCGGTTCGATGATCTTATTGCGATGAATGCTTTGTATCGTCCGGGCCCTCTTGCCTACATTCCGAATTTCATCGAACGTAAGCATGGACGTGAAGCGATTGCTTATGATCTTCCGGAGATGGAAGAATTTTTAAAAGAGACCTACGGTATCACCGTTTACCAGGAACAAGTGATGTTGCTGGCGCAAAAACTGGCCGACTTTAGCAAAGGCGATGCAGATGTATTGCGTAAGGCAATGGGTAAAAAGCAAAAGTCTGTGCTCGATAAAATGAAAGGGCAATTTATTGAGAACGCAAAGAAGAAAGGTTTTGGTGAATATACTTTACAAAAAATCTGGACTGATTGGGAAGCATTTGCGCAATATGCTTTTAATAAATCTCACTCTACTTGCTATGCTTACGTTGCTTATCAAACTGCATTTTTAAAGAGCCACTACCCTGCCGAATACATGGCTGCCGTATTGAACCACGCAGGTGCCATTGAAAAGATCACCTTCTTTATGGAAGAATGTAAGCGGATGGGAATAAACGTTCTTGGCCCTGATATCAACGAATCCAAAAAAGGTTTTGCCGTAAATCAAAATGGTGAGATACGTTTTGGTTTGGGTGGACTAAAAGGTTGTGGTGAGGCTGCCGTTGAAAATATTATTGAGGAAAGGGAAAAGAACGGATCTTTTAAAAATATTTTTGATTTTATAAAAAGAGTAAATCAACGGGCTGTAAATAAAAAGACATTAGAAAGCCTCGCTTATGCCGGCTCTTTTGATTGCTTTCCTGAACATCATCGTGCACAATTTTTTCATGCGGTACCCGAAGACCCAACAACAGGTCTCGAGAAGATCATTCGCTTTGGACAGGTTTACCAGCAAAATAATATGTCATCGACAAATACATTGTTCGGTGACCTTCCATTAGCCGTTGAGATAAGGACCCCAGCTCTCCCGCAATGTGACACCTGGCCATTGATCGTTCAGCTGGATCATGAAAAAGAAGTAACCGGAATGTTCTTGAGTGGTCACCCGCTTGATCATTACCGGTTTGAACTAAAACACTATGGAATTACCCCGGTTGCTGAGTTCAATGATTTTAAAGAAGCGGTCGGTCTTCACCCTAACTCAAACAGGTTGTTCAGGCTTGTCGGACTCGTGACAAATGCTGATCATAAAATTTCAAGAAAAGGAAATAAATACGGTTCGTTTACAATGGAAGATTATTCAGGCAAAACTGAATTGGTACTTTGGGGTGATGATTATGTGAAGTTCACTCCTTTCTTAACGCAAGGCTCCTCTTTGTTTATCACCGGTTTTTTCAAACAGCGGTTTAACACACCGGAATACGAATTCAAAGTAAATGGCATTACGATGGTGGAAACCATTAAACGAAGTCTTACAAAACAATTGACCATAGACATTCATCCAAAAGATGTTTCAACAAATCTCATCAGCTTTATTGAAGAAAACGTAAAGAAGTTTCCGGGCCGATCAACTTTAAAGCTCAACCTTACCGAGCCAAAGGAAAATCTAAAAATAAGTTTAGTTACAATGGATAACGGGTTTGAAATGAACGACGAGATGGTGGATTTTCTCGATGGCAACCCTGACCTGGATGTGCAGGTCGTGACTCATTAAGTAAATTTCCTTTAATTGTTAAGACTAATAAAAAAGCTGGCTTAATAGCATAAATTGATGTATGTTAAGTTGATTTGTGACAAGTTAGTCACATTATTCTGTCATAACTTCGCAATAAGAAATTTGGTTGTATTTTTGGCCCCCTCTTAAAATAAAAAGAAAAATAATATGGCAAAAGAATTTACAGACGGCAACTTCCAGAATGAAGTTTTAAGTGCAGATAAATTAACAGTCGTTGACTTTTGGGCTGAATGGTGTGGTCCATGCCGGGCAATCGGGCCGGTAATTGAGTCCCTCGCGAAAGAATACGACGGCAAAATAAATGTGGGTAAAGTAAACGTGGATGTGAACCCAAATGTTAGCATGAACTACGGCATTACTTCTATTCCTGCCATCTTGTTTTTCAAGAACGGACAGGTAGTTGACAAATTAGTTGGTGCGCAACCAAAAGGGAACTTTGTTAAAACGATCGAATCTCATATCTGAGAAGTAATCCCACCCCGATTGTTATCGGGATCAAAATCCCAAATTCCAACGGAGTTTGGGATTTTCCTTTAAGTAAAACTTCAGTAGTTTAGTTTTTTAATACTACTATGAAGAGAATCTTTCCACTCTTACTTTTTATTTCATTTCTATCCTTTGCCTGCAAGACAAAAAAAGATAATACAGATGTCGTTCCCGTCCTTTCTGTAGAAGAATCAATAAAAGATCTGCAAATCGAAGATGGCTTTGTCGTTGAAGTCGTGTGCGCTGAGCCCCTGGTGGAAGACCCGGTTGCGCTTTCATTTGATGAAGACGCAAATATGTGGGTGGTTGAAATGAGAGGTTATATGCATGATAAGGAAGGCGGCGGCGAAGATCAACCGCTGGGAAGAATTAAAATCGTAAGAGACGTTAATGAGGATGGCCAGTATGATTCTTCTTATGTTTTCCTTGATAGTTTGATATTGCCAAGGACGGTGGCAATTGTCAACGGTGGAGTATTGTTGATTGAGCCTCCTGGTCTTTTTTTTATAGAAAATAACAATGGCAAAGCCGGCAAAAGAACGGTTATTGATTCTGCATTTGCTGAAACAGGTAATGTAGAACATCAGCCAAACGGTTTATTAAAAGGAATTGACAACTGGCATTACTGCACTTCATCCGATAAAAGAGTAAAAAATATAAAGGGAAAATGGGTCGTTGAAAGAACCAGGAGCCGTGGCCAGTGGGGATTGACAATGGATGATGAAGGCCGGCTGCTCTATAATAACAACAGTGTGATGCTGATGGCAGATAATTTTTTACCGGGTAGTTTTCCTGTCAATCCAAATCATCGTGCTATTTCGGGAATAATTTCAGGTGTTCATATTGCTGATAACAGGGTGTACCCGCGAAGAGCAACCGGAGGTGTGAACAGGGGTTATCAAAAAGATGTGCTTGACAAAGAAGGAAAACTTGTAAATGTTACTTCAGCATGCGGTCCTGTTGTTTATCGGGGTGATAATTTCCCAAAAGAATATTATGGGAATGCTTTTGTGATGGAGCCGGCTGCTTTTTTGATGAAAAGAATTTTGTTAAGCAATGATAACAATGGATTATTGCAGGGAAAATTTGCGTATGATAACAGGGAATTCCTGGCAGCAACAGATGAACGATTTCGACCTGTAAGTGCGCACAATAGTCCTGACGGTTGTTTATATTTTGTAGATATGCATCGCGGCATTATTCAGCATACAACCTATATGACTCCTTATTTGCGCCGGCATATCGATTCATTAAAATTGGACAGACCGATCGGCATGGGAAGGATTTATAGAATAAGGTGGAAAGATAAAGCTGCTTCTAAACCAATGAAGCTTTCAAATTATACTACGCAGCAACTGCTGGAACTTCTAAAGCATCCAAATGGTTATTACCGGGAGATGGCTCAACGATTATTAGTTGAACGAAATGATCCTTCCGCGTCGGACCACTTATTAAAACTAATAACCGACAAATCAGATCCCAAAGCTGCCTTACAATCGCTTTGGATACTTGATGAAATGATTATGTTGAACCCGGCGTTGTTGAAAATTGTGTCTGCAGCTCATAATGGCAACTTGTCAATTTATCAATCATGTCTTCAATTACTGGGAGAAAGCAATGAAAAAGATATTGCATTTGAAATATATCGTACCATAAGAAAAAAGAGTGACCGTATTGCCGAAGTATGTTTTCTGAATGGGCTAAAAGCGTTCCAGGATAAGGATCCGGACAAAACTTTTTCGATTGCAATGGAAATACTTTCTTTATTTAAAAATGATCCGTTGATAACGGATGCATTTAT
The DNA here is from genome assembly GCA_036376375.1 of Chitinophagaceae bacterium. GTDB lineage: Bacteria > Bacteroidota > Bacteroidia > Chitinophagales > Chitinophagaceae > VBAS01. Next base: position 8,177 of record DASVAM010000648.1, on the reverse strand, counting down.
GGGTAGCATTGCTACCAACGAAAAAAAGGTTTTAGAAGAGCTTACTGGCACGGACGATACAGTTATTGTTAAAGCATTATATGCCGCTATAAAAAGATCAGAACAGCCAAAAGAGGATGTGGCTATTGCACATCTCAGCAGGTCGGAAAAGGACAGGTATTTTGGCGGGAAGTCAATTTACCTTTCTTACTGCTCTACCTGTCACGGCAAAGAGGGCGATGGAATTGCAAATATTGCACCGCCACTAGCAGGATCGGACTTGCTTATTGGTGACACAGAAACACCCATAAAGATCTTGCTGGATGGATTAACAGGACCAGTAACTGTAAACGGGGTTTCGTATTCATTCAGCAATGCGATGCCCGGCTTAAGAAATAACATTGAGACAAACAATGGCGAGATCGCTGCAGTTCTAACTTACGTCAGAAACGCTTTTGGTAATAAAGCACCTGCAACAACCGTTGATCAAGTTGGGAAAACGAGAGCAGCGACCGGCGGCAGGAAAACTCCTTACACAATATCCGAATTAAAATAATTGATGCTAATGTTGAATGGCCGCCACCTTATTGGGATCATGTTTATGTTTGAACATGATCGCGAATAAGATAGCAACAAGCAACGCATAAGCCGCAAAGCTGAGCCAGATCCCATTCCAATCGCTTTTACCATCCGGTAATATGAAATATTTTCCAATAACCCATCCGCTGATGATGCTTCCAAGCCAGGCACCGACACCATTCGTCATCATCATAAACAGGCCTTGTGCACTTGAACGAATACTTGAATCCGTAGTAGTTTCAACAAACAACGATCCTGAAATATTGAAGAAGTCGAAAGCCATTCCATAAACGATACAGGATAAAATGATCAGCGATGTGCCTGCCGGAGATGGGTCGCCATAAGCAAACAATCCAAAACGAAGCACCCATGCAAGCATGGCAAACAACATTACTTTTTTAATACCAAATTTTTTCAGAAAAAATGGAATTGTCAGAATAAATAAAGTTTCGGACATCTGAGAAATGGACAATATAATGAGTGAGTATTTTACAACAAAAGAGTCTTTATACTCAGGTACACTCTCAAAGCCTGCAAGAAAAGAATCGCCATACATATTGGTCAATTGCAAAGCCGCCCCCAGCATCATTGAAAAAACAAAGAACAAAGCCATTTTATAATTGCCGAATAAAGTAAATGCTTTTAAACCCAACTGTTCAATAATCCCGGCACTTTTGGAAATGGATCTTGGAGGAGGACATTTTGGTAATGTAAAAGAATAAATGCCCAATGCGATTGCAGCAACGGCCGCTATAATAAACTGGTTGGCGTTGTCTTTGCTTCCGCTAAGATTTGTCGTCCACATAGCAGCAATAAAACCGATGGTTCCGAAAACCCGGATTGGCGGAAAAACTTTCACCACATCATGCTGCAATCTCTTAAGAATGGTATAAGCGATAGAATTTGATAAAGAGATTGTTGGCATATAACATATCATGGCACCAAAAATGACGTAATACAAAGTGTCAGGATCGTTAACCTTAGGCACATAAAATAAGATGACGCCATAAAGTATGTGCAATACCCCGTAAAGTCGTTCAGCATTGATCCATTTGTCGGCTATAATGCCGGTAAGCGCCGGCATGAACAATGATGACAGTGCCAGGGTAGAAAATATGGCACCGAACTGGGGAAAACTCCAGCCTTTTGCATTCAAACAATAAGTTCCAATCGTTAATAACCATGCGCCCCATACATAAAACTGGAAAAAACTCATGATCGTCAGGCGAAGCTTGATATGCATGCAGTAGCTTTTTAACTTCAAATAATTGGGGAAGATAACTATTTCAATTTTTGCGCAAATAAAACTTGCGATCAATCCCTGTTATGAGTTTTCCGTAGCATCTGCACAACTAAAAAATTAGGGATTTCGATCCACCTCTCAATCCGTTCATCACTTGACTTAACAGCTTGATTCTTTGTAGGTACTGGAAAAACAATTTTTTCTTTTTCGGGTATATTTCTGTAAACTTGTAGCCATAATCTGAGTTAATTATTCTTAAATCTTAACCCAAAACAATACTGCTTTGAAAAAATTTACTTTTCTGGCATTTACGGCTTTTTTACTTTTTGGTTCTTCAAATATAAACGCGCAACAAGAAGCTCCTCCACGTACGGGTGGACCCACCTATCGTAACTGTGCTACAGACGAGGTAATGCAAAATTTGATGTCTCAGGATCCTATTGCCAGGCAAAGGTATGATGCCATGCAAAAGATGTTTAATGAAAAACTGGCTCAAATAGTTAATAGCCGCCAAGACCGGATAAATTCTATAATTACTGTACCCGTAGTTGTTCATATTGGTATTCCTAATCCTAATCTTGTAACAGATGCAACGGTTCTCAATCAATTGGATACGCTGAATTGGACATATGGAAACGCTTCATTAACCGATAGTTTGAGAACTTATACTCCATTCAGGACAGCGTATGGAAGAAGTGAGATTCGTTTTTGTTTAGCTCAACGTACCCCCACTAATCTTTCTACAAATGGAATTGAAAGAGTTGTTAACAATACAGTTTTTAGCACGGCCGTTCATCCCAGCACACAAATTCCTGCATGGGACCCGACGAAGTACCTTAATATTTGGGTAGTACAGTTGAGCGGAGGCGTCCTTGGTTACTCATTTAACCCCGGCGTATTTACTGCCGGTGATCCAAGAAACGGATTTGTAAATGATTACCGTGCGTTTGGTTCCGGACCTTCTGTAGCTGCCGGAGGGTATCTATTCAATGGATACAATGGTGGTAAGACTGCGGTTCACGAAATTGGACATTTCTTTAATCTTGACCATCCCTGGGGTCCAAATAATAATGGAAATCCTTCGTGTACATTAACGGATAACTGCGCTGATACTCCACCCACAGATGGTCCAACTTTTGGCTGCCCAGCAGCGGCACCGGTTTTAAATACTTGTTCACCGTCAGCTCCGGGTGTAATGTGGCAAAATCATATGGATTATGCAGATGATGTTTGTATGACTCTTTTTACCCAAGATCAGGCAACAAGGATGAATAGTGCTATCGTCACTTTCCCTGACCGCATCGGCCTGACCACATCTAACGGTTGTATTCCGCTGGCAATAACACCAAACAATGCCAGCATATCCGCTGTTAATACGCCAGCAGCAGGTTTTGTTACATGTGATCCAACTGTACCGTTGATCGTTACCCTAAGAAATGGTGGATCAAATGCTCTCTCTTCAGTAACAATAACGGTACGCAGAAATGCTACAGTTGTACAAACATTCAACTGGACAGGAAATCTTGCATCATTAGCAACAACCAATGTTACATTAAATGCGGTCACGTTGGCATTGGGGCCAAACACAATACAGGTATGTACTTCCAGTCCGAATGGTACGGCTGATTCTGATCCGGCGGATGATTGTAGCTCTGTAGCCGGCACCCGCGGTTCAGGAATTCCATTGCCGTTGGTCGAAGGTTTTGAAACTGCTACTTTCCCTCCTGCCGGATGGATAAGAAATAATCCTGATGGTGGCATTACTTGGCAAAGAACTACATCCGGAGTGGCACACACAGGAACAGGCAAGGCCTACGTAGATCACTTCGGCTATACTCCCGATGCCGGACAGGCAGATGATCTAAGAACTCCGCCATTTGCTATTGGCGCGGCGGATTCTTTGTGGGTTAGCTTCTGGGGCGCGTACAGAGGTTTTCCTGGTTTCCCTTTTGAAGAATTCCAGGTTATGGTATCAACGGATTGTGGTCAATCATTCCAGGTTGTCTATAATGCAAGGAACGATACAGCTTTCGTTGCCCCCGAGGGCACTTCAACCACTGCGGGCACCGCTTATTTCCCAACCAATGTCGATCAATGGAAAAGAAAGTCCCTTGACCTGAGCGGATTTATTCCCACAGGAAATATCATGGTCCAGTTCAGGACCATTAACCGGTTCGCTAACAATATGCACCTTGACGATATCAATATTGACAAGAAGATATTCCAGAATAACGATGCAGGTGTGATCGCAATTAATAAACCGGCAACAAGGATCTGTACAAGTTCAGAAGCACCTGTAGTGGTCATTAAGAACTATGGTAAAATAAATCTTACGTCAGTAATAATCAATTACCAGCTAGATGGTACAGGTCCTGTTACTACGTTCAACTGGACAGGAAACCTTGCCAGAAACCAAACAACAACTGTAACATTGCCGACGGCCAACCTTGGTGCTATTGGGAATCATTCCATCAACGTGTTTACGACGTTGCCGAACAATGTTACTGATGAAGATCCATCTAACGATGGCCTCGTGAAACCATACAACGTAAGCCAGGTGTTTGCTTTGCCGGGATCAGTTACCGAAGAATTTACAAGCAGTACATTCCCTCCTGTTAACTGGGCAGTGATCAATCCAAATGGAGACATCACCTGGACAAGAAACGGCACTATTGGAAGAAAGAACCCCGGCTCTGCATATTTCAATGATTTCGTAAACACAACCATTGATCGTGTTGATGATCTGGCAATGCCAAACTATAGCTACGCTGGTATAGATTCAATATTCCTGACATTTGATCTTGCACATATTACAAAAACATTACCGGGATCTACAGGCTCAAGATTGGATACTTTGACTGTATTACTTTCAAGAGATTGTGGGAACACATATACCACTGTTTATAAAAAATACGGTGAGGAGTTGCAGACAGTCAATGATCCTAACTTCCAGATATCCTTCTCCAACTTTGTTCCGCTGGCCTCCCAATGGAGAAGGGATTCGGTGAACCTTGGTCAATGGCTCGGTGCCACCGAACCACTGTTCCAGGTCGTGTTCAGGTTCAGTGGAAATATGGAAAACAATTTCTATCTGGATGATGTTAACATCCGGTCACAAATATTACCACAAAAATTGAAAAATGATGGTTATTTGGTCCTTCCAAATCCATTCCGGCATTCATTTGGAATTTGGCACTACCAGGTTCCAACAAACCTGCGGTATGTGAACGTTTACAATTCAGTTGGTCAATTAGTATACAGTCAGAAATTCCCGGGTGGTGGAGAGAAATACTTCATGGTTGATCTGGGTGGCAGAGCAGCAGGAACCTATACTGTCAATCTTGGTTATGAAGACAGTAACCGAAATGTAAGTGTCCAGGTTGTGAAATATTAAGATTACTCCCTAACTAACTATAACCCCGGAATATGCAACCGGGGTTATTTTTTATGCGCTAAATTTGCAAACAAATTGGTCTAAATGCTTTCCTCAATTACAGAATCAAATTCCACCTTGCCCAAAGAATTAAATGCTATACAGCAGAAGGTATATAATAACCAAAGGATAACTGATGAAGAAGGGCTATTACTTTTTCAAAAAGGCTCTTTCCCCTTCCTGGGTGCGCTGGCGAATCATATAAGAGAAGCAAAACACGGAGATATAACCTATTTTAACCGCAATTTTCATATCGAGCCAACCAATGTTTGCATTTTTACCTGCAACTTCTGTAGCTATAGCCGTTTGTATGCTCACCGCGAAGAAGGCTGGGAGCTTTCTGCTGAGCAAATGCTTCATATAGTAAAAAAATACGATGGGCAACCTGTGACGGAAGTACATATTGTAGGTGGCGTGCACCCAAAAATGAACCTTGAATTCTTTGCTGATGTTTTGCGACAGATAAAAAAACACAGACCTTCTTTACACATAAAAGGTTTTACTGCCGTTGAACTAGATTATATGTTTCGCAAGGCAAAAATGACAAATGAAGAAGGGCTTACCTATTTGAAAAACGCAGGGCTTGATTCATTACCGGGCGGTGGCGCCGAGATCTTTGATGAAGAAATAAGAGAAAAGATTTGTGCTGACAAAGTAAATTCAGAAGGCTGGCTAAAGATCCATGAAACGGCGCATAAACTTGGAATGCACAGCAATGCGACAATGCTCTATGGTCATATTGAAAATTATTCTCATCGTATTGATCACATGAGTCGTTTAAGATCGCTGCAGGATAAAACAGGAGGCTTCAATACATTTATTCCCCTTAAGTTTAGAAATAAGGATAACGATATGAGTAGCGTAAGTGAAAGTAGCATTATAGAAGACATGAAGATGTATGCAGTGGCTCGTATATATATGGACAACTTCGCACACCTTAAAGCTTACTGGCCGATGCTGGGTCGGCAAAATGCCCAACTAAGTCTGTCATTTGGAGTAAATGATATTGACGGAACGATCGATGATACAACAAAGATTTACAGTATGGCCGGCGCTGAAGAACAAAATCCATCAATGACTACTGAAGAATTAGTTGCATTAATAAAACAAGGAAAGCGCAAGCCGGTTGAAAGAGGAACGCTATATGACGTGATAAAAGACTACTCTGACATTGATGTTACTGACATGAACGGAAAGCCAGTACTTAATTAAATCATAAGCCTGCCGGCGCCTTTATAAGAAATTGCATTGTAAAAATACAAGAGCTTACCTTCGTCACGCATCTAATCAAAAGAGTCAGTGTTGGGATATTATAACATGTGTTTGTGTAACTCTCTGCTCAACATCTAAAGCTGTTTCAACTTTTTGATTTATGCTGCCGCAAAAAATCCTTTTGATCAAAAATTTACATTTGCATGATTGTAAATTTTTTATTCCTACCGATCTTTAAATGAGTTAGCATTGTTCAGACAAAAATTTCATTAACAAACTTTTAGGCATAATTATAGCTGATATATTGAACATGAGAAAGAAAATAAAAAGATCAAAATTGGTCAAAGTGCTGAGGAAATCGAAAATGGATGCCATACTTCCATTCAAAGAAAAGCCATCCGACAAGGTTGTTGAGTCCAAGGAAAAAGCATCTGAGCTGTTTTCTTTATTTACCGCTGATATCATCAAAGAAGATGTTGAATTCGTTCGCTGATCACCAGTTATCGAAAACGAGTCCAAAGCTTTCGGTATTCAATACTTCTTTCCAGTTTTCTATCAGTTTTTTATAGGCCTCTCCCACTGGCATGATGTTTCTATCAAGGTCAAACAGGCCTAATTCGTTGACCACGCCGGCATCGTGCCGCAAAGCTGAATCCCAGTCAACCTGGTGACATAGGCTATACCAGGTAAATCCAATTATCGGTATACCATCATGTTTCAGCCGATGGACGTTGGCCCACTGTTTTAACAACCATTCTTTTGATGCGGGCATTTTAATATTTGTTTCCGTGTGCATGATGGGTAGCTTATACCGCCTATAATACTGGTTGGTGATTACATAATAGCCAAAGATTTCCCCCGCTGCCTGGGTATGCCCATTCGGAAAAACCAAATGTTCATTGGTGACGTAATAGTCATTTCCCATGATGCATTTTGCCTTCACCTGGTTTTGGGTGAACCAATAATATTCATCACTTGTCATCCCGTTCGAACGCAGATATTCATACATCGTCACGTTTAAAGGATAGCCATAAGTAAGATCAAGGGACAAAAACCTTTTTTGATTCAGGAAACGGGCTAACGGTACCGCCAGTGGATCCATAGCATGAAAATACTCTGAAGATTCGCTTTGGATGAATGTTGCTTCTGGTTGAACTTGCAAAATGGCATGCATGGACATCACATTTGCTTTGCAGAGATGTTTTAACGCAGTGACAAATGCTTTGTCAGATTTTAACCTTTCGTTCCACCAGCCATACTGAGCCGAGAACATCGCGGCAATAAAAATTTCATTTACGGGAGTATACATGTGGAGGTCAGGAAATCTTTCTGAAAAAGCCTTTGCGTACTCGGCAAAATATTGGGGAAAATCAGGATTCTGAAAATTGCCAATCCAATCCGGCACTCCAAAGTGACACAGGTCCACGATCGGAGTGATATGTAGTTGTTTTAAGTAATTGAACGTTTCATCAGCAAACGACCAGTCATATTTGGCCGGTCCCAGATGTGTTTTATAGTATGGCGGCCCGAACCTTAAAAATTCGATCCCCATCTCTTTTACTAATTCAAAGTCCTTTTTCCAGTTTGCATAGTGGTGAGCTTTCTCCATTTCATCTATTCGCTTTGTTGATCCATCCGGTAATTGAATAGTCGGATAACTATTTTCAATTCCTGTAGCGAACATGAATTTATTTCCCGGCATATGAATGACTTTTAAACGGTTCTATGTTC
>DASVAM010000647.1:0-7387 GCA_036376375.1 Chitinophagaceae bacterium | reverse complement strand
TACGATCGTACGATATAATAATGTGTTGTCATCGATCCATTGGTAGCCGCCCGAAATTGTATTTAACGGTTGCTTGTTGATCTTCGTCGCCTTTTGCGTGGCTACATCAACTATATACAGATCTACACGATCGGATGTTGTATGGGTAAAAGCAATTTTTTTATCATGAGGGCTCCAACTAACACTGCCTGCCATCAGTGGCGATGGCAATCCTGCTATTTTAAGTTCTTTATTGGAGGAAAGATTTTTAAACCACAGGTCATTGATAAAGGTTTGCCTGCTTGGCGCAAAATTGTTAGGGTTGATACGCAGACCTGCGATCCGTAGTTCTGGTCTTGCTAACTCTTCCACAGAAGGATAACTATTGCTTTGGCTGAACAACATCCATTCTGCTTTATCATCAAGACTTACATTCGGTGTTGGTTTTACCAATACAAGATCCATAATGTCTTTTGGCGGAGTTTTATACCCGTCCTGGGCAAATAGCTTCGCAGAAGAAACAAGAAGCAATAAAAGGAATAACTTTCTCATGATTGTTTATTTTAGTTAGATATATTTTATGGGGTCGTTAATCGTTGATTATTTAATGTTAATCGTCATGCAGGGTTTATATTAATAACTAATGACTAATAACTAATCACTGATAAACCCTCACATAATCGATCTCCATCTTTTGTGGCCATATATTTTCATCAACGCCTTTTTGTCCTCCCCAGTTGCCACCAACGGCAATATTCAACAGTAAATACATTTTATTATCAAATGGCCATGCGTCATAACCACTGTGTTCATTTGCAAACCTGAAGAACACTTTCTCGTCCATCGATACTTTGACGCTATCCTTGTTCCATTCCACTCCGTACACATGAAATTTTTCTGAACAATCTTCCACCTTCATTGTATCCGTCTTTTGAGTTCCGATGCTGTGATAATATTTTTTGCAATGTACAGAGCCATGAATAAACCCATGGTTGTAGCCGACATGTTCCATGATATCAATTTCGCCATCATCTGGCCAACGAAGCGGGGTAGTGCCGGCCAGCATCCAAATAGCCGGCCAGGTCCCAAGACCTTTTGGTAATCTTGCTCTCACTTCTATTTTTCCGTATTGCCAGTCTGCCTTGCCTTTCGTGACCAATCGTGCAGATGTGTAATTTTTTCCCTCCCAGGTTTCTTTCCGGGCTTCAATGGTAAGATACCCCTTTTCTACTCTTGCATTTTCCAGTCTTTGGTTTGTATAAAACTGTAGTTCATTATTCCCCCAACCATGGCCGCCGACATCGTAAGTCCATTTTGCAGAATCGGGTAATCCTGAATAACCGAAATCATCACTCCATACTAACTTCCATTTTGAAACAGGGATTTTTTCGGCTGTGCTGCAACAAACAAACGCAAGAAATGACCATGCAAGAAAATACAAAGGCCGCATATCGGCATGTGGTTTGCTCCGAAGTTAGCGATAGAATGGACGGAAACAACGCCACCAGTAAAATATTATTCAGGACTTATCTTATATTCATGCCGGGTAATTAATTGTTTTTATCCTCAATCTTTTTATATGAAATTTCTGAAAGGTTTTTTTGCAGTTAGCATCGTTTTCACATTAAGTTACTGTACGAGCGATACCTCGGATAAAACGACAGCAACAAAAGAAGAAAAGAAAGAAAGCCCGACAACATCAACGGATCAGGCAAACGGCGGTATTACACTTCCTGCTGGTTTCTCTGCCACAGTATTTGCAGACAAACTTGGCAAGGCTCGTCATATAGTTGTAAACACAAATGGAGATGTTTATACCAAGCTTGGTGATCTCAGGGACGGACACGGCATTTTTCGTTTACGTGATGCGAATAAGGACGGTGTAGCAGAAGATATAAATGGTTTTGGGAATTATAAAGGCACCGGGATAGCAATTAAAAATGGCTATCTCTATGCAACATCAGATGAAAAAATTTATCGGTATAAATTAAATGCTAATAACGAAGTGGATGTTGCCAGTGAAGAATTGATCGTAACCGATCTGCTGGACCGAAACCAACACTCTTCAAAGCCAATCGCGTTAGACAATACCGGTAATATTTATGTAAATATCGGTGCTCCCTCAAATGCCTGCCAGGAAAAAGATCGCATCAAAGACTCAAAAGGACAGGATCCCTGCCCGATCCTGGAAAATGCTGGTGGTATCTGGCAGTTTAAGGCTGATAAAAAGAATCAATCCTATAAGGAGGGGGTTCGATATGTAACAGGGATTCGAAACATTATGGCGCTCGATTGGAACAATGCGACAAATGAATTGTATGGTGTGCAGCATGGGCGTGACGATTTGAATAAGCTATATCCCGATAAGTACAATGAAGAGGAAAGTGTGGAGCTGCCGGCTGAAGAAATGTTTGTCATGAAAAAGGGTTCTGATTTTGGATGGCCATATTGTTATTACGATCAAAGACAAAAGAAAAAACTGCTGGGCCCCGAATATGGCGGTGATAAAATAAGAACGGATCGCTGCGATGATAAGGGAAAACCTATTTATGCATTTCCGGGTCATTGGGCGCCAAACGGAATGGTATTTTATACGGGAACACAATTCCCGGAGAAATATCGCAATGGAGCATTCATTGCATTTCATGGTTCATGGAACAGGGCGCCAAGACCGCAGGAGGGGTATTCTGTAGTTTTCCTTCCATTTAAAGATGGAATGCCAGGTGGCGATTATGAAATTTTTGCGGATGGTTTTGCGGGTGCTACCAAAACGCCACAAGGCGCGGAATTCAGACCTTGTGGGGTCGCGCAGGGACCAGATGGATCATTGTTTATTTGCGATGATCAGAAAGGAAGAGTCTGGAAAGTGACGTATAAAGCTCCGTGATCGATCGGTCAGGGTTTTTTATAGATCACACCATCTTTTATTACAAGTTTGATTTTCCTGACATTTTTCATATCCACAGAAGGGTCGCCTTCAACAGCAACGAGGTCGGCAAGAAGATCTTTTTTTATTCTGCCGATCTTATTACTATAGCCAAATACATCAGCGTTTATGGAAGTCGCAGACTTTAATACATCAATTGGATTCATCCCATATTCTACCATCAATTCCATTTCCTTTGCATTGTCCCCATGAGCAAATACACCGACATCACCACCCATGCAAATAGTAACGCCTGTCTTTAAAACTATTTGAAAACTTTTTTTCTTATCCGTAATTCTGGATGGCTCGGCATCAGTCCCTTTTTTCCAGCCGTCATATTGCAGGATTGATTCACCGGCTGCAAGGGTAGGGCATAATGCAACTCCTTTCTCTTTCATCAACCTAAATACTTCTTCAGTTCCATTATCTCCATGTTCAATTGTAGAGACGCCGGCCAATGTTGCTCTCTTCATTGCTTCGGGAGTGACAGCATGAACCACGAGTTTTCTCCCGCTGCTTTGAGTTGCTTCCACTGCAGTCTTTAGCTCTTCAAAAGAAAAAGTTGGCTGTGCTTCTTTGTTCATTCCCCAACGATAGTCGGCGTAGATCTTGATAAAGTCTGCACCTTTTCCAATCTGCGTTCGGATCTCTTTTACCAGCCCGTCTTTCCCATCTGCTTCGGCAGCACCTTTTGTTGATTCATTGTCGGTGGAAAGTCTTGGGCCATAACTGCCGGTTGCTACGATCGCTCTTGTTGAAATGATCATCCTCGGCCCGGGAATTAATCCTTTTTCTATAGACTCTTTTAAGCCCACATCATCATACATAGCCCCTTCGGTTCCGAGATCCCTCACTGTTGTGAAGCCCGCCATTAATGTTGCTTTTGCATGGTTAACTGCCCTTATAGTTCTCTCGGCGCGGCTCTCTTTTAATACCTGGTCATTCCAGCTTGTTTCATCATAAGGATGGAGAAATAGATGGGAATGTCCTTCGATCAATCCCGGTAATAAAGTCATTCCTTTTAATTCAATGACCGCTGTACCGTCCGGTAATTTAAACATCATTGCCCCTGCCTGTTCTATCTTATTATTCTTAACGAGTACTACCCAGCCTGTCTGCATATTTTCCCCATCAAATACGCGATCGGGTTTTAATAAAATGTATTTGTCTGTTTGTTGAGCAAAAGACGCGGTTACGTAAATAAGAAAAATAAGAGATAGAGATATTTTTCGCATAATTGCTGAATATGGATTTAATTGTGCAAGGGTGCGAATCTCCCACCCGAAGATTCGAAGGCAAGTAAAGTTAAATAGTATCCCGATAGCAGTCGGGACTGCAGCCGGGCTCCAGCCTATTTCACTAAAACATCTGCAAACTCTGGCTTTCTTTTGAAAACGGAATTAGCAAATGGGCAAAGTGGGATTATTTTTATATGATGTTCTCTTGCAAAGTCAACGGCCGCCTTGACAAGCCGGTTCCCCACATTCTGTCCTTTCAACTCCTCACTTACTTCGGTATGTTCAATGATCATTTTATCGGGAGCCGGCATGGTGTAAACCATTTTCGCCAAAGGTTCTTTTGCTCCTGCCAGGTAAAAGAATCCTTTGGTGCCTACCTTTTTGTTTTCGATCTGCATGATTAAAACTATTGAATTTTTATTTGCTAATTAGAAAATCTATTGCAATATTTGCAATACAATGAAACAAACAAATCAATATTGGTGGTGGCATACAAACTCTTTCGGGGTGCTGTAAGTCATTACTGTATTGTATAAATATAATAGGCCCCGAAATAGTTCGGGGTTTTTTTATTTGCCTCCAACCCCTAAAGGGGAGTAAGGCTTCATTCTTAAATCAAAAATTCCCCTTTAGGGGCTAGGGGTATGAAAAAAATTGAGATCTTGACCACCTGCAAAAAATTACTCGCTGATGTCTACACGCCAGTGGGGATTTACCTGCGTCTTCGCGATCGTTTCAGGGATACCATTCTTCTGGAAAGCACTGATCATCATGCGGCGGAAAATAGTTTTTCATTCATCTGCGTCAATGCGATCGGCGGTATTGAGATCTCTTCAACAAAGAATGTTGAATTCAAAATTCCGGGTCAGAAGCCGGAAAGAGTTGAAATTAAAAATGTAATGGAAGTACCGCAGATGGTTTGGGATTTTGCAAACAGGTTTGATTGCGCAAAAATGGAGACTAAAGAAGTAAAGTTTGCACAAGGGCTATTTGGGTATACCTCTTATGATGCGGTTCAGTTCTTTGATACCGTGAAATTAAAATCCCAAAACAGTACCCCTCTTATTCCTTTGATGCGTTACCGTCTTTATCAGTATGTAATTGCATTTAATCATTTCAAAGATGAATTATACCTGTGCGAAAACCATATCCGTGGAATAGAAAGCGAGATGCCGGTTGTAGAATCTTTGATCCGGAGTAAAGATGTTCCGGTGTTTCCTTTTAAGAGAAGGGGCGATGAAAGTTCGATGGTTACAGATGATGATTATAAGAAAATGGTTGAGAAGGGGATCTCCAGTTGTCATCGTGGCGATGTATTTCAAATTGTATTAAGCCGAAGGTTTCACCAGGGCTTTACCGGTGATGAATTCAATGTTTACAGGTCATTGCGCAGCATTAATCCTTCTCCTTACTTGTTTTTCTTTGACTATGGTGATTATAAGCTCATGGGATCATCTCCCGAGTCACAACTCATTATAAAGAATGGCAGGGCGGTCGTTCATCCTATTGCCGGAACATTCAGAAGAACCGGCGATGATGACAAAGATCACCTCGCAGCGGAATTATTAAAAGGAGATAAAAAAGAAAATGCTGAGCATGTAATGTTAGTTGATCTTGCCCGAAACGACCTGAGCCGTGTGTGTGATGAGGTAACGGTTAGTCATTATAAAGACATTCAATATTACAGCCATGTCATTCATATGGTGAGTGAGGTAAATGGTAAAGTGAGACCGGGAAGTAACCCGTTTGAGTTACTTGCAAAAACATTTCCTGCGGGAACACTCAGTGGCGCGCCGAAAATAAAAGCGATCGGGCTGATCGATAGCTATGAGCCATCGGCAAGAAATTATTATGGTGGTGCTATTGGGTTTATGGGTTTTGATGGCAGTTGCAATCACGCTATCATGATCCGTACCTTTTTAAGCATGCAGAACACATTGGCCTACCAGGCGGGTGCTGGAGTAGTAGCAGCCAGCAAACCGGAAAGTGAATTGCAGGAAGTGAATAATAAGTTAGGAGCATTGAAGAAGGCCATTGAGTTTGCGGAGTCTATTATCTAAAAAATAAGTAATAATCAATATTCAACATTCAATGCTCAAGTGTATATTATTGAATATTGTCTATTGAATGTTGAGTGTTGAATGTTTAAAAAATAAAAAATTGAAAATATTAGTATTCGATAATTACGATTCTTTTACGTACAACCTTGTCCACCTGGTTGAAAAGATCATTCATGACAAAGTGGAAGTGCATCGCAATGACAAGATACCATTAGAGCAAGTGAAAGAGTATGATAAAATAATCTTATCTCCCGGGCCGGGTATTCCGGAGGAAGCAGGTTTACTTTTGCCATTGATAAAGGAGTATGCATCGTCAAAATCCATTTTGGGAGTTTGTTTAGGTCACCAGGCAATTGGCGAGGCATTTGGGGGAAAGCTGATAAACCTTAGTTCTGTGTTTCATGGGGTCGCGACACCGATAAAGCTCGTCAAACGTGAAACGTCAGACGTGAAAGATTCTGATGACTCACGACTCACGGCTAACATCTCAAGAAACCTGTTTGATGATTTACCGGACGTGCTAGAAGTCGGCCGATATCATAGTTGGGTTGTGAGTAAAGAAAACTTTCCTGCTGAGTTGGAAATAACTGCAGAAGATGAAACAGGGATGATCATGGGGTTACAACATAAAACATATGATGTGCAGGGCGTACAGTTTCATCCGGAAAGTGTATTAACTCCAAAAGGAGAGGATATAATGAAAAATTGGTTGAAATCCTGACCGCAAAGACGCCAGGTCGTCAAGGAACGCAAAGTTGTACCTATTAAACTTTGCGTCTTTGCGCCCTGGCGGTTAAAGAAAATTTATGAAAAAGATTCTGCAATACTTATTCGAGCACAAGACTCTCAGCCGTGATCAGGCAAAAGACGTTTTGGTAAACATTGGAAAGGGTGTTTATAATGAACATGAAATAACAGCATTCATGACAGTATATTTAATGCGTAGCATTACAATTGACGAGCTGCAGGGTTTTCGTGATGCATTACTGGAGCTCTGTGTACCCGTTGATTTCAATGAATTTGATTCGATAGATATTGTTGGCACGGGTGGTGATGGAAAAAATACTTTTAATATTTCAACACTGAGTTGTTTCATCGTGGCAGGTGCTGGTCAGAAAGTTGCAAAGCATGGCAATTATGGTGCCTCATCCATCAGCGGTGCTTCAAATGTAATGGAGCTGATG
>DASVAM010000017.1:0-4017 GCA_036376375.1 Chitinophagaceae bacterium | reverse complement strand
CCGCTTCCACTCCGATCCCGATGCCTTTATCTGTAGTCTCAGCTATTAACAGATCGCAGCTGTCAATAGAAAGCATAGCCCGTTCCATCATTTCTTTTTCCTGGCCTGGCGTAAACTTGTAACTATCTATAAAAATAAGTGGCTCAATATTCAGCTTCTTTAACGTTTCAGTGATCGAATTAACCTCTTCAACCAGGCTGTATCTTTTGGCGAAACTTATTGATATATATGCTTTCATTCTAATGATATGTGTTTCAAAGTTCAGTTGTTTTGTTTAAAACAAAAAGTCCCGCCGGAGCAGGACTCTTAAATTATAATAAGGATGAAAAAACCAAACTTTAATTACCGCATGTCAATCCCTCAACTGCCGGCGCAAGTTCAACACCATTGACATCTTTCACTGACCAGCTGCCTGTAATTACACCGCCTGAATTTGTGGAGTTCCATTTAATTGTGATCGTGATGGTTTCACATTCGGCAAGTTTACCCTCCACTCTTATCGTGCGATTTGAGCTTCCGCCTGGGGTTCCCTGCCATACCACTATATCACTTCCGCCTTCCCATGTCACAATCGCATCTTCACCGGTAAAGTTTGTTAAGCCTCCCTGTATTTTGAAATAATCTAAAGCATCTTTAGAAGTGAATGTATAGACGGCTTCACGATCAGCACCACATGACTTTGCTTCACCAGTGAATGAAGTTTCACATCCATCTACAGCTTCGATCACAAAACAGCAAAATTGATTTCCACTGAATAAGCAACTCCCCTCAACAGCTCCATCACAATTGCCCTCATTCGCATTGTGCTTCGTCCTGAATACATATGTACCAGGCTCTGACAACGAACCGTTCCAATTTGCATCATTGGTATAGCATTGGAACGGAACGATCTCTTCCCATTGTAAATTAGCTGTTAAGCAAGTCAAATCTTTGTATACGTTGGTATTGTTGACAACGATATAACCACGTTCAATGGATACCTTACCGCAACTAATTGCCGCCGTTATGTTGAAGGTTTCATCAACATCAACTTGTTCCGGGGCAGTTATAGTTACTCCACCACTTAAAAGAGAGCCATTACTTAAGCGTACGGCAGTTTGGTAAGTGACATTAGCTTCGGTACTTTCAGGGCTGGACTCAGGAAGGTCCTCAACCTTTGATTTCTGACAGGAAATTAATACAATAGTGATGATGCTGAGAAGTCCAAATACCAGGGCGAGGGTACGTGTAGTTTTCATACAAGTAGGGTTTTTAAAAAAATTATTAAAACGGATTGCGTTGGTGGTTGTTCGGAGGAGACTGGAAGCTAAATCCGATTGCTCTCGGATGGATTGTTACGAGCAGATAATACGACCGTAACAGGGTACAAAACTAATACGCAGATTTGGTTTTCCTATAGGAGTTCTACGATTACAAAAACTTATTGACTTTACATAAGCGTTGTTTTTGTTCATGTATTCTCAAATTCAATGATTTGTCGTCGAAGAAAATTTTTAGGCGAATAAAAAACCGTCTCGCCGGAGGCGGGACGGTCACCTTCAAAACTGACTGCTTATCTTTTAATTCTTCTTCAATGTATACGCATAGTTACCGCCTACGCTAAGATCAAGTGATATCGTATAATTTCCGCCAGCAGTAATATTAATATTGGAGCCATCATACTCAGGCTTGAAATCAGCTCCGTTATCTCCAAAATTTATTCCCCAACCATCATTCGCTCTGAACTTGAATTCTCCGGTAGGCATATCTCTTGTAACGCTCCATACACCGGTTGCAGCATTGAATGTGAGAGGCACACTGGAACCCCAGCCATTGAAAGCACCAATGATTCCCCAGGTAGTTATTTTATCATAGGTCCAGGTCAGGTCGGTTGTGTTTGCTCTAAGACGATAATATCCTGCTAACCCGGCTCCACCAGAAGGAAGCTTGATATTATTTCCTCCATTGGCAGTCAATGCACCACCACCTGTGCTGGGATTAGTGATATTACTTCCTGCATCGCCATGATCACCCACCCAGTCATTTCCTCTTACCATTTTAAATTCAGGAGTTGCTGCATTGAAAATGATATATCCTTCATACCCATTGTAACCACCATTGTTCTGTTTTACGATCTGCGGACCTGTGGCCGGGCTCCATCCCTGGAAATTACCAGCGATGTTCATCGCATTTGGATAAGTGTAAGTGATGAGATCCCTGTATGCTGTACAAGTCATGTTCACGACGTTTGAATAAGACGGTGGCGCAGCCGCAGCTACAGTTGCTTTTACCCTTACTTCTACAGCAGTTGCTACTCCGTAGTTGATGATCTTTAAAAGCTCCCTGTTGAACTCAACAACTTTAAAAGTTTTTTCAAGAGGAGAAGTATTACTTAATCCGACTTCGGTTGTTGATGCGCTGGCAAAATTTGTCCCCCCTTTTGAGATCTGCAATACGTAGGTAACAGCAGCATCAAAACCAAAAGTCGCCGTAGTGTAACTGAACTTAACAGCATCATTATTTGCATTAGCCTGCGTAAGGACCAGAGTAGTGGGAGTTGCAGTAAGTGTTGGGGTCGTCCCAACATTCAGCACGGTTCTTACTTCATCTTTTTCACACGATGAAAATGCGATGGCCATAACTCCGATCAGCATTATTTTATTTAACCATGTTCTCATAATTATTTTATTTAGATTGGTCAACATTGTGTTTTTAGTAGCCTGTATTTTGAGTAAGATTAGGATTAGCCGCTATATCTGTTGAAGGGAGAGGAAATAAAGTCCTGAAGCTTCCAACTGCAACTCCACCAGCAACGCCGCCCTTCCATGGCCACACATAAGCACTGCCCGTATAGTAACCGGCAAATCCAGGATATTTTTCAAAACGGATCAGGTCCTGGCGACGATGGGCTTCCCAACTCAATTCTCTCGCTCTTTCTTTCAACACAAAATCATAAGTAAGATCTGTTGCTGAAATGTTTCCATTTGTATTGCCATAAGCTCTTTGACGTAAAGCATTGATATAATTAACAGCTACATTTTTATCAGCGTTTGTTGCCAATGCGCATTCAGCATACATTAAATAGACATCAGCTAAACGGAATAATGGAAAATCAGTATCAGGAAAGTTTCCATCCGGATCAGAACCTTTTACTCCTGTTGATGTAAGATTCTTATACTTTGTGATTGGATAACCATCGGTGAACGTTGAAAGATCCACGATCTCCAGGTTTTGACCACTTGTATGGAACATCCCTCTTGAATCAGGAACACCAGTTGTGGAAGGGAAAAGGTTGACGATCGCTTTTGTTGAACGCAATCCACTCCATCCGCCATTGATCCCCCAAAGTGCCGGATTCATATTTCCACCTACAGGGGCATGCACAAGGTATGTCATAGCACCCCATGATTTTGTTCGGAGCCCATCAAATGTTACCGAAAAGATCAACTCCGGTGACGTGTGATTATCAGCCAAAAAGTTAAGACCATATTGAGATGCCAATTGGTAACCCGCGCCGATTATCTTATTACAATAAGTGATGCAATCATTATGCCTTGCCGTACCAGTATACACAGCTGAATTCAGATATAACTTCGCCAGCAACATCCAAACAGCAGCCTGGTCGGCTCTGCCGTATTCATTTTGTCTTGCTGCTGTCAATGCAGTTTCAAGAGCTTTCAGCTCTGTTTCAAGCCATGTAAACAGATTAGCTCTTGTTATTTGTGTGGGGAAGAATGCCCCGATTGGATCTGCCTCAGTTACAAATGGAACATTGCCGAACATATCAATTGCGTGATAGTAGCTTAATGCCCTTAAGAACCTTGCTTCGTTATGATACTTTTTTGCTTCAACAAGATCGGACCCGCTTATTTTACGCTCAGATAATTTGTCATCAGTTGTCTCCCTCAGGAATTCATTACAAAGAGATACCTGGTAAAATATCCTGTCATACATCATGCGGATAAATTCATTCGCCGGGGTCCATGTCATGTTGTGAAGATCCTTGATAGTACCGTCGTTCCATCCAATGACCGCTTC
>DASVAM010000630.1:0-3719 GCA_036376375.1 Chitinophagaceae bacterium | reverse complement strand
GGTGCCAATGGGGAATTAGGCTATTACCTGATAAGTGATGGTGGCCGTACGCCTTATCGCTTGCATTTCCGCCGGCCTTGTTTTATCTATTACCAGGCTTTTGAAGAAATGACAAAAGGAAGCATGATGAGTGATGCGATCATTACCATGAGCAGTTTGAACCTGATCGCGGGAGAAATGGATGCATGAGCCACCTGTCCCCCTAAAGGGGGAACTTAGGTAGTGGCTAATAAGTTCTTTTGAAAATGAAAATTATTTGAATGTTGATTGTATGTTACCAGCATGAATGCTACTATTAAGCTTTTGTTGCGTCGCACTCTTCAGCGTTCATATCAATACTGAGCATTATTAACTAAAATACTCTTTCGGAAGTCAGAGTGTTTCAAAACTCTCCGGCTTAGGCGGAGTTGGGGTTTATGACAAAATTTTCAGATCAGAAATTAAAAGAGGTTGAGCAGATCATTCAGCGTTATCCTGAAGGTAAGCAAAAGAGTGCTTTATTGCCGGTATTACATTTAGCGCAGGAGGAGTTTGGAGGATGGCTGAGTGCAGAAACGATGGATTATGTTGCATCCGTTCTGAATCTTCAGCCGATCGAAGTGTATGAAGTTGCCACATTTTACAGCATGTATAATTTAAAACCTGTTGGCAGGTATCTATTTGAAGTTTGCCAAACAGGCCCTTGCATGTTAAATGGCAGTGATCATATTATCAGGCACATTTTTGAGAAATTGGGGATCAAACCGGGAGAAACGACACCGGATGGAATGTTTACCTTGAAAACGGTGGAGTGTTTGGGTGCTTGCGGTTATGCCCCGATGATGCAGTTGGGGAAAAATTACAGGGAGCATTTGACAAAAGAGAAAGTAGATGCGATCATAGATGAGTGTCGGAAGAATGCGGCAGCTAAGAATTAATAATTAACCTGCCTGCCGGTAGGCAGGGAATTAAAAATTAATAATGAAGAAAACTGTTTTTGGATTTTTAATTCTGTTTGTAGTTAATAGCTGTTTTGCACAAATTGATAGTGTTGCTTTAAAAAGCTCGATGCAACAATTAGATAAAGCTCTTTTACTAAAGGATGAAACTGTTTTAAAGTCAGTTTTGCATAAAGAGGTCAGTTATGGTCATTCAAACGGATGGATACAAAGCAAAGAGGATATAATGAATGATTTTAAAACAGGTAAGTTGATATACAATAAAATTGAGAATAACAGTTCGGCATTTGTAAATATTAGTAAGAAATATGCTACGGTGAAAACGAACACAAATGCTGAAGGTGTTGTAAACGGAACGGCTTTTAAATTAACGCTGCACATTATGCAGTTTTGGATAAAGACAAAAAAAGGGTGGCAATTGATAGCAAGACAAAGTGCTAAACAAAGTTGATCTATGGGTGAAATAACCAAAAATAGATTAGTCGCTTATTACATAGTTTCAGTAATAGTTCTTTTTATTGGCTTAATTTCTTTAAATAGCAGCAATTGGAATGCGGGTTATTTTTCGGGATTTGCTGTAGGGTTTGGTCCATTGATGTTGATGTATACTTTGGTTTATCATTGGATGTATTTCCGAAAGTTTAAAAGATTTTTGTAAATACGTATAGGAAAAAATCATAAATAAAAGGAAGGAGCTTGCTTCGTCGCTTCGCTCCTCGCAAGGATATGGGAAGAAAGTTATTATTAGACAAAGTTGGACGTGAAGGCATACGTAATTTCGATGCATATCGCAAGAATGGCGGATATCGCAGCGTGGAAAAAGCATTGAAGACAATGACGCCAGACCAGGTAACTGATGAGGTAAAGAAAAGTGGCCTCCGTGGTCGCGGTGGCGCCGGATTTCCTACAGGAATGAAATGGGGTTTTTTGGCAAAGCCGGAAGGCGTGCCACGCTATCTTGTAGTAAATGCCGATGAGTCGGAGCCCGGAACTTTCAAGGATCGTTATTTAATGGAGTTCATCCCTCATTTATTGATTGAGGGGATCATCACTTCCTGTTATGCGATCGGTGCTAGCAGATCTTATATCTATATACGTGGTGAGTTTGCATGGATCGTGGATATACTTGAGCAGACAATTGCTGAAGCAAAGAATAATGGTTTCCTTGGTAAAAATATTTTAGGCAGCGGCTTTGATTGTGAAATTTATGTACAGCGTGGCGCCGGCGCTTATATCTGCGGTGAAGAAACTGCCTTGCTGGAATCATTGGAAGGAAAAAGGGGTAACCCACGAATTAAGCCTCCCTTCCCCGCGGTAAAAGGCTTGTGGGATTGCCCAACTGTTGTCAATAATGTAGAAACGATCGCGGCAGTTGTTCCGATCGTGAATGATGGCGGCGATGCTTATGCAAAAATTGGTATTGGAAAATCAACGGGAACCAAACTTATTTCTGCCTGTGGCAATATTAATAAGCCCGGGGTTTATGAAATTGAAATGAATATTTCTGTCGAAGAATTTATTTTTAGTGATGAATATTGTGGCGGTATTGCAAACAAGAAAAGATTGAAAGCTTGTATTCCGGGCGGATCATCGGTCCCAATTTTACCGGCGAACTTATTATTGACCACAGCAAAAGGTGAAAAGAGGATGATGACCTATGAAAGTCTAGCAGATGGTGGATTTGCAACCGGTACGATGATGGGAAGTGGTGGTTTTATTGTGATGGATGAAGATCAGTGTGTCGTTAAACATACTTATACGCTGGCAAGGTTTTATCGTCATGAAAGCTGTGGTCAATGTTCTCCCTGCAGGGAAGGAACGGGGTGGATGGAAAAGATCTTATTGAACATTGATAACGGAAAGGGAAAGATGAGTGATATTGATTTGTTGTGGGATATTCAAAGAAAGATCGAAGGCAATACAATTTGTCCGTTAGGTGATGCGGCAGCATGGCCCGTTGCGGCAGCTATCCGTCATTTCCGGGATGAATTTGAATGGCATGTATTGAATCCTGATGAATGTTTGAGAAAAAATTATGGTTTGGCGAATTATGCCAAACCCTTAGAAACTGTAGCGTAGGTTTCACGCGGCGAACGCAAAGGATTTACGAACGCAGCGGGCATTAAATTAGAATGACAGAAAATGAAATAGCAACCTTAGCCCTGGATATCTGCTTTAAGATTCACAGGCAGTATGGTCCCGGATTATTTGAAAGTGTTTACGAAGAGATTTTTTGTCATGAATGGTCGAAGACAGGAATACCTTTTAAGAGACAACACGGTGTTCCTTTGATTCACGAAGAGATCAGAATGGAAGTTGGTTTTAGAGCAGATGTGATCTTAGATGATAAAGTAATTTTAGAGATCAAAAGTATTGAAGCATTAGCGGACATACATTTCAAACAAGTTCTTACTTATTTGAAATTAACAAATCTAAAATTAGGGTTGATTGTGAATTTCAACGTTGTTTTATTAAAAGATGGTATAAAGAGAATTGCTAATAATATATAAAACGCGGCGTCGCAATCTTCGTTGCGGTCGCTGCGAGAAACGAATCATGGCTGAAGAAAAAAAATTATTTAAAGTAACCATTGACAACATCACCATTGATGTGGAGCCCGGCACGACTGTATTGCAGGCTGCACGAAAAATTGGTGGTGAAGTAACCCCGCCGGCCATGTGTTATTATACACATTTGAAGGGCAGCGGGGGTAAATGCCGTACTTGTCTGGTGGAAGTTGCAGCAGGCTCCGCAGCTGATCCACGGCCGATGCCAAAATTG
>DASVAM010000629.1:0-5496 GCA_036376375.1 Chitinophagaceae bacterium | reverse complement strand
GGGAAAATGGTTTTTTCGACATCCGCATCGGAATTCATACAGGACCATTGGTGGCGGGTGTAGTGGGCAATAAGAAATTTGCCTATGATATTTGGGGTGATACTGTTAATACAGCGGCACGAATGGAGCAAAACAGCGCTGCCAATCGTATTAATATTTCGCAAAGCACTTATGAGTTGGTAAAAAATAAATTCAAGTGTACTTTCCGTGGTAAACAACCTGCAAAGAACAAAGGGCTCATCGAGATGTATTTTGTAGACGAACCGGGATAGCGGTCGCTTGTTTTGAGTTGTCAAATAACCTGGTAAAGCGATTTTCCAGGTGATTAATCTGGGAAAAAATTTTGCGATACCCGGGGGAGTGGTTTTCGTGGCGCCGATCAGTCAGATTAATTTCTTAAAACCAAAAACTAAAGACTTTCCCGCTTAAAAAATGTGAACATGAAACATGCAGGTTTAATGATTACTTATTTTTTTAGTTTATCCTTTATTTATGCGCAGGAAAGAAAGACACCTGTTTTTGTTTCAGGTACCGAAGGTCACAATAGTTACCGTATACCTGCTATATTAAAATTGCCGAATGGTGACATTCTTGCATTCTGTGAAGGAAGGGTCAATGGTTCTAATGATTTTGGCGATATAAATATTGTGTTGAAAAAAAGCAGGGATAACGGGAATACATGGGGTGCACTGCAGACGATCGTTGATTATGACAAACTGCAATCCGGTAACCCTGCGCCGGTTATTGATCTTGCTGATCCCGGTTTTCCAAAAGGAAGGATATTTCTTTTTTACAATACAGGAAATAATCATGAAAGTGAGGTAAGAAAAGGAAACGGACTTCGTGAAGTTTGGTATAAAACTTCTACCGACAATGGAAATACATGGAGTGATGCTGTAAATATTACATTACAGGTACATCGTCCAAAACAACCGCAAACAAATCCAGCTTATAATTTTTCTGAAGACTGGAGAAGTTATGCAAATACACCGGGACATGCCATGCAGTTTCGGTATGGAAAATATAAAGGAAGGATCTATGTAGCAGCCAATCATTCTGCGGGTAATCCTTTGCCACGTTATGCGGATGGAAGAGCTTTTGGCTTTTATAGTGATGATCATGGAAAAACTTTCCACCTCAGCGATGAGATCAATGTACAAGGTGGCAACGAAGCGACGGCAGCTGAGTTATCAGGTGGCAAGTTGATGATCAACGCGAGGAATCAACCGGGCAATATAAAAGCAAGGATCATTGCTATTAGTAGCGATGGTGGACAAAAATGGGATACGACCTACTTTGACGATAATTTACCTGACCCTGTTTGTGAGGGGGCGATCCTTTCACTTGGACTCAAAAAGAATAAGAGCATTCTTGCTTTCTGCAATGCAGCTGATACAGCGCAAAGAAATAATCTTACACTTCGTATCAGTTATGATGAGGGAAAAACCTGGAAGAAAAATATTTTAGTGGACAAAAGCCCAACTGCTGATAAGCGCATAGATTATACAGCCTATTCGGATATAGTTGATCTTGGCAAAAACAGGATCGGTGTATTGTACGAGAGGAACCGTTATTCAGAAATAACTTTTACAACTGTTAACTGGTAAGGCATCTCTTATTCAAACGATTGATAAATGAAGGAACAGTCCAGGTACGATTTCCCAAAGTCGAATTAATAAGTTCAGGGATGCTTCAACATTTCCAGAATTGAGCTAATTTGAGCTTTATGTACGAAGTATTTTTTCAGGCACTAAAAAACAAGGTTGATTTCAGCGACGAAGATTTAACGGTTATCAAAAAACATCTTACTCCCAAAAAGCTGCGAAAAAAACAATACCTCCTGCAGGAAGGTGATGTATGCAAATTTGTTGCCTTTGTGGAAAAAGGGGCATTAAAATCGTACACAATTGACGAAAAAGGAACTGAACATATTATCCAATTTGCATTGGAAGGCTGGTTAATCTCCGATCTCTATAGTTTCCTGACTGGCGAACCAGCCACCTATACAATTGATGCGATTGAGGATTGCGAGCTGGTGCTGATCAGTAAAAATGCAAATGAAGATTTATTAAGAACACTTCCAAAATATGAAACGTGGATCCGGCTGCAAATTACAGGAGCATATGTCGCCCTGCAAAAGAGGCTGACGTCTATTATTAGTCTCTCACTGGAAGAAAGATATAAAAGCTTCACGTCAGTTTATCCGCAGATTGTACAGCGGGTGCCACAACACATGATCGCTTCCTATATGGGCTTAACACCGGAAACTTTAAGCCGGGTACGAAAAAAGATCACTTCACGCAGATAGGTTAACATACCTCCGCATTTTCCCTTGATAAATATCAATGGTATTTCTTGCTCAAACGTAATGGAGCAGGGCATGATGCTACGGTAGCTTTGCATTATCAATTTAAAAAACATGAATACAAAACAAACCATAGCAGTGATAGGAGCCACAGGTAATATGGGCGCTGCAATTTCAAGGTCGCTGGCAAAAGGCAACTACAGGCTGTTGTTGAAAACAAACAGCGAAGAAGAGCTCAACAAGCTTGTTAAAGAAATTCAAGGCAAAAATTCTACCGCAGATGTGGAGGCAATGCCCTGTCCGGCAGAAGCAAGTTGGGAAGCAGAGATCATTATTCTGGCTGTTCCATTTGAAGCTGAAAAAGAAATTGCAGAAAAGATAAGAGAGGTCGCCAATCAAAAGATTGTGATCTCGATTGCCAATCCTTTGAATCAAACATATGATGGCCTGGTAACGGCTCCTGATACAAGTGCAGCGGAAGAGTTACAGAAGTTACTCCCTGATTCAAAAGTGATAAAGGCCTTCAATACCACGTTCGCCGCCGATTTTTCCACACCTGTCATCGACGGCAAACAAGCGGATGCATTTATAGCCGGAAACGATGAGGATGCATTGGAAACGGTAAAGGAATTGGTAGGCACAGCGGGTTTTAACCCGATCGTTGCAGGAGATCTTTCTGTAAGCAGAACACTTGAAAACATGCAGTTATTGCTGATACAGCTTGGCATGAAGTACAATTATAACCGGCTTGCCGGCTGGAAAATATTGCATAACTAATCAATAAAAAATAATCTAATAAATCAAACAACATGAAAAAATTAACAATCATTCTCTCAGCATTTTTCGTTCTAACGGCATTTACAACTTTAACCAATGTATGGAAGAACGATCCACCCCATTCGCAACTCACATTTACAGTAAAGCATCTTGGTGTAGCTGATGTATCTGGAGTGTTCAATGATTTTGATGTAACAATCAATTCTTCAAAACCTGATTTCAGTGATGCAGTTTTTGAGCTGGATGCAAAAGTGGCATCAATTGATACAAGAGTAGATGCAAGGAACAAGCACCTGAAAAGCGCTGACTTTTTCGATGCCGAAAAATATCCAACGATGCATTTTAAAAGTACTTCTATCAAAAAATCAGGAAAAAATAAGTACAAGCTTACAGGTGATCTGGCACTTCATGGTATCACAAGACAAATTACCATGGATCTTGAATACACAGGAACCATTGAGAACCCAATGAGCAAAAAACCCACTGCCGGATTCCAGGTAACCGGAATTATTAAGCGTTCGGATTTTAATCTCGGCAATGGCTTTCCTTCTCCGATGATCAGTGATGAGGTTCGCATCAAAGCCGACGGTGAATTTGTACAATAATTGCCGGATTATTATTTCACTTTAAAATATTTGAATTATGAACCTGTTAGAAAACAAAGTAGCCATAATTACCGGAGCAGGCTCCGGTATTGGTAAAGCAACGGCTGAATTATTTGCAAGAGAAGGCGCCAAAGTAGTGGTGTCTGATATTAATGAAGCAAATGGAAAAAGTGCAGTGGATGAAATTAAAAAGAATGGCGGAGAAGCTCTTTATATCAAAGCCGATTCTTCAAAACCGGAAGATAACGAGGCATTGGTAAAACAAACCATTCAAAAATATGGTGCATTAGATATTGCAGTGAACAACGCAGGGATCGGCGGTCCCCTGGCATCCACTGGTGAATATCCAATTGACGGTTGGCAAAAAGTGATCGGCATTAATTTATCCGGTGTGTTTTATGGTCTGCGATATCAAATTCCCGCCATGCTTGATAAAGGGGGAAGCATTATCAACATTGCTTCGATACTTGGAAGTGCAGGAACAAAATTTTCCCCTGCCTATGTAGCAGCCAAACATGGCGTAGTAGGCTTAACAAAAGCCGCCGCCCTGGAGTATGCTGATAAAAAAATCCGTATTAATTCAGTAGGCCCGGGATATATAAGAACGCCACTTGTAATGAATTCTCTTGACAAGACAACATTGGATGCACTGGTCGGTTTACATCCGATTGGCAGGTTAGGTGAATCAGAAGAAGTTGCCGAACTGATCTTATGGCTGGCTTCTTCTAAATCATCTTTTGTAACGGGTGCTTATTACCCGGCAGATGGAGGCTATCTGGCTCAGTGATCTATTTAGTGTTACGCATTGGAGGAAGCAAATGAGAGCAATGATCATGGCGATGGAGCAATGCGTAACCTTTTAAGTCAACATTAAAAAATACAACAATGAAAAAGATATTTGCAACAGATACGAAATATTTAAACAATCACTTTGCATTATTAGTAGGAAGAATCGCCATAGCAGTTTTAATGCTGTTACATGGAGTGCCAAAATTGCTGGTTCTGATTTCAGGCGACCCTGTTCAATTTCCTTCTGTTTTTGGTATGCGTGCAGAGCTTTCGCTGGCCCTCGCCGTTTTTGCAGAAGTGTTTTGTTCTATGCTCATTCTTGTTGGTTTTGGAACAAGACTGGCAGTAGTGCCGCTGATCATTACAATGTTGGTCGCGGTATTTTCCATTCATGCTGCTGATGTGTTTGCTAAAAAAGAATTGGCTGTTCTCTACTTGTCGGCCTATGTGGTGTTCTTGCTTGCGGGTAGTGGAAAATATTCTGTGGATCAATTGATACAATCCAGGCAACGAACAAAATATAGTCCGGTACTCAGAACAGAAGATCCCACCTTATCTATGTATCGATAATCAGGACCAACTGTTAAAAAGGAAGCAAAATATGATTTAACCCAGATTTTAAACTGGGTTTCTTAATGCTGTATCATTTCCGATATTTGAATAAATAAGATCATTCTCTGGACACGAAAACCGGCCATCTCATTAAGGTGGGAGAAGTGGATGATCTTTTTTATCAATCTGTCACTCCATTATCGTGCAATCAGGTACTGCATCCTGATGTGGAAGAATTCATCATCAAAGAAGCAGTGAATTAAAGGCAAATTCAGATTTTCGTATAACGAAAACGATGGAGTTGGCGTCTTCTGTATTCGAAGACGGCTCTCATCCAATAAAAGACACAGGATAATGAATGTAGTAACGGGGCGGCTTAATGACAGAGCATGAAAAATGGCCCGTAAGTACATCATATATTTAAGACCAAGATAATGTGTTTGTATTCTATTCAACTAAAATGAAAGG
>DASVAM010000624.1:0-2397 GCA_036376375.1 Chitinophagaceae bacterium | reverse complement strand
CTAATGCAGCGAGTAACACACAATCAATGCCTACAGTTAAGAATACATAACTGCCTGTCCACAGCTTTTTATTGATCGGATGAAAATTATTCCAGCAAAGAGCCAGAAAGATCAATGTAGCGCCAACTAATAAAAGTTTTGCCAGACCTTCATAACTACCTCCTTTTTCCTGTATCCATTTACCAGCAGCATAACCAAAGGTTACGTTAGCAATAGTTGGTAAGGTACTTAACAATCCTTCGGGATCAAATGCAACACCCTCACCATGATATAAATGGTCCGGGCCAAACAACCATAGATCCAATCTTGTGCCGGCATTTGTGATCATATCATAAGGATCAGCGCTTCCTCTGAACAGTAATAAAATAAGCCAATAAATAAAAAGAAAAGCGAGTGACAAGCGCAGTACTGTATTCAATTTTAAATAATGGATCATCAAAGCTGCAGCACAGTAAGCCAATGCGATCCGCTGTAATACTCCCATTATTCGGGTATGGCTGATCGGCTTTACCGATAATCCACCCGCTTCATTCCACTCCACAAAAGGAAACCAGTACATTAAATAACCTAGCAAAAAAATGATGATCGTCCTTTTGAAAATTTTACCAGGCACTGCAGCATTGCTCATCGTACTCCATTTCTTCATGACAAAGCTCATCGCATTTCCTACTGCAAACATGAAAGAAGGAAAAACAAGGTCGGTCGGTGTAAACCCGTGCCACTGTGCATGAAGTAGTGGTGCGTACGCAGTTTCATAACTACCCGGAGTATTTACAATGATCATAAAACAAACCGTCATACCGCGAAAAACATCGAGTGCCGCGAACCGTTGTGTTTGCATAAGCAGCGTTTGGTTTTCCGAATGTAAATATTATATCAGGAACAAGGAAGGTAATCTTGAATTAAAAGAATTTCCGGATGATCCAGATGATAAGCGTGCCCAATATACTTAACAAGATCATTGTGGTGATCGGAAAATAAAACCGGAAGTTTTCTCTTTCTATCCTGATGTCTCCCGGCAATCGCCCGATCCAGTTTAATTTATCGTGGAAAAAATAAATGATGACCCCTATTAAAATAATAATTGCCCCGGCTCCAATGATCCATTTCCCCGTTTCGCTATTCATGTTACAAATCTATAAAGAAGAATTTTCATCAAAATGGATAGCCAATACCAAGATTATAAATTATATTTTCTCTTCTCCAGGGTTTATCGAAGAATTTTATTTGATCAACGACCCAGGGATTTTGTTCCCATGGTTTGCGCAATGGAAAAGCAATATCAAGCCTGATCACAAAAAGTGTGATGTCAAACCTGAAACCAATACCGGCATCGATCGCTAACTGGCTTAAAAATTTACTGGTGAATTCTCCTCCCGGTTTATGCGTATACGTGCTGTCATTCATTAACCAGATATTTCCGGCATCGAGAAAGAGAGCGCCATACAACGGGCCATTGATCCTGAACCGGAATTCGGAGCTTAGCTCAAGCTTCAAATCACCGGTTTCATCCGGGAAGAAATCAAGTGAGTCGATATACTTGTAAGTGCCGGGCCCGACAGACCTGCTCCTGAACCCGCGAAGGCTATTGGTTCCTCCAATAAAAAATTGTTTGATATAAGGAAGCTGCACTGAATTGCCATATGGAATACCAACGCCTACGATCGCCCGGTTTGCCCAGGTAGAATGTAAACCGAGCCTCCTGTAATAGCGTCCATCAAATTCAAACTTGACATACTGCGAAAAAGGAACATCCCGTATCGTTACTACTTTTCCATCTTTTACATCAGCACCTGAAAATAACCCGGCCAGGTTTCCTGAAAGATCAACCAGTCCGTTGAAGTAATATGCATTTGTAGGTTGCAAGCCAGTAGCCAGCTCATTGTAATTAATTTGATAGGTAGCACCAAGAATAAATTGTTTTTGAACCGCGCGAGCCAGTAATGTATCCTGACGGATCAGACTGTCATATGTCGCGGTAACATTTGTAGGCTGAACATACGTGACACTGATGGGATAAAACTCATGCTGTTTTACAAGACTTTCTTTCCATAAATAACCATAAGCGGCCCTGAAGGATCTTAACCGGTAAAGATCGATCCTGTCTATCCAATCATATCCAAGCTGGATATTTGTCCGCGGCACATAGCCGCCTTTTATTTTGAATCTTGCAAATGGTACGACAAATCTTGGTATGCCAAAATTCATTTCGCCCCCATAACGGATCGTCTGGTATCCTTTTAAGGTCCCGCCAATTTGAACATCTGCTCCAGTATAGCCGCT
This sequence comes from Chitinophagaceae bacterium, assembly GCA_036376375.1. Taxonomy (GTDB): domain Bacteria; phylum Bacteroidota; class Bacteroidia; order Chitinophagales; family Chitinophagaceae; genus VBAS01. The sequence goes on along the minus strand of DASVAM010000624.1, from coordinate 114 downwards.
TAAGATCAGGTGCTCCCCTCCTTTGAAAACATTTCTGTCTTTCCAATTCACTGATATCAGGGACCCATTCAGATTGTTCGATCTTGTGGCGGCAGAAAACTCCGCGCCTAAAGA
>DASVAM010000620.1:0-2543 GCA_036376375.1 Chitinophagaceae bacterium | reverse complement strand
CGGCAACGCGGCGCAAAATTATTGCCTGTTGAGCTTTCTATATAAGTTGTACGAATAAATACAGGTAATCAATAATATTATAAAAAGCACCGAAAATAACAAGATCATCGATAAAGAGAACGATGCAAACAATGATATGATGGCGATCAGCAAACCGCCGCCAAACATCAACTTCCCTCCTAACAAATGTGTCCTTCTCCAGTTTTCATCATTATTCAATGTCCATGGTAAACGAATCCCGGCAAAATAATTCGGCTTGATATTATAAATGTAGTTGCCGACAACAGCGATCATTAAACCGGCTCCTGCCGGTATAAACCTTGTAGCAAACTTAATATCCTGGTGAACGCTGCTAAAAATCAGCAGGCAGGTAACGGCAGCGATAAAGACACTTACTGCAAAGGCAATCCGGTACAACCTGTTTTTATTTTCTGCCGCATATCTTTTTGGATCGATCTTATATACCTGCGGCAACAGCAGGTAAACAAGCACATTTACCGCTGTTAATATCGCGATAACAGTGATGAGTTCTGTCTTGCTGCCATAACGGTCAACTTCGCCATTTAAATTAGCATGCAATGGCACGGTGGCTGGAACGGAATTCCATATAATTGCCAGGTAAACGGCCGGGGCTATCACGAACAGCCAAACGATACGCTTTAGGATCTTATCCATAATTATTTCTTTTTTGATTTTATTTGAAGCAGCCACTTCATGATCTCATCTACTACAGTAGTATTAAGAGAATAATAAATGAACTGACCCTCCTTTTCGGCGATCACCAGTTTGGCCTGCTTCAGCAGATCCAAATGGTGAGAGATGCTGGGACCGGATATTTTGAACTGCTCCACTATCTCCCCCGCGGTCATATCCCTCTCCCGCAGCAATTCAAGTATTTCCCGTCTTGTCGGGTCGTTTAATGCTTTAAACACATTATTCATACTTAGTAATTCAATATTTGTATATTTAGACAAATATCTAAATACTATTTCAAACCACCAAGCTTTTTTTAATATTCATTAAAAAAATTAAACGTCTGCTATTCAATCCTATATCTTTATTGATTCTTATGCGGGCAACGATAAACAGTTAAACAGCGACAATGGTCACCTTACATTATACGATCTCAGAGCAGGAATACAAGGAGTTCTATTATTTTATTGGTTGGCTGGCTCCCGGGAAGAGATCCTTTCGAATAAAATATCGTCTGAGTTCTATCCTGACCTATCTTATTCTTTTTGCATTCGTTTTTTATATGAAAGGATTCATGTATATCGATCTTATTACAATAATAATATTCCTGGCCCCGGTTGTCGGACTCTATTACTATACAAATTACCGAATGAAAACTCACTTCCACCGGTTGGGTAAGAAAGTTTATCATGATTCTGACAAAGACAATTCAGAAATGATCATCGGTGAATCGGGAATAACGGCAAAGAACAAAGATGCTGAAGCCCATTACAAGTGGTCGGCCTTCACCAAAAAATATGAAACTGACACAGCTTATTATCTATTAATGGCAACCAATATTGGATTGATCATACCGAAAAGGGTGTTTCATTCGGCGACGCAAAAAGAATCATTTGAAGGGTTATTATCGCAATACCTGCCGTTACATGCTGACCTGGCTATCGACGGTAATTAGTTTTCGCCATTGTTGTGTTTTTATTTCATACCTTAACACCCACTTATTCACGCTGACTACTTTTCATTCATTTAAAACCACCAACAATGAAACGGAGAAAATTTATCCAGGATTCATCATTACTTGCATTCAGCGCAGGCGTATTTGGAAAAATAAAATGGGATGGCGAAAAATATGTTGGCAACGATCCAACAACAACTGATATACTGGGTCCCTTCTATCGACCGGGTGCTCCATTTAAGACGGATCTCGTTCAGCCGGGAACAAAAGGTGAAATACTTCATTTTAACGGAACTGTTTTCGGAAAGGATGGTAAGGCATTAAAAGGTGCATTGGTTGAAATATGGCATTGCGACGAAAATGGCATGTATGATAACACTTCTGAAGATTATGTCTATCGTGCATCATTCAAAACAGGTGCTGATGGGAAATATAATTTTAAGTCGATCTATCCGGTGCCCTATGCGGTGAATGCTACTTTAACAAGACCGGCCCACATTCATATGAGAATCTCCGCCAATGGTGTACAAGACCTGGTAACGCAGGTTTATTTCAAAGGCGATAAACATATCGCGGAAGACATCAGTGCAAAAGATGCAAGTTCATTGAATCGTATACTTGACATGACAAGAAATGCAAAGAACGAGAAAGTGGTAAAATTTGATGTTCATTTAAAAGATGAATATGTGCTCGAAGCATCAGCTTTCAAAAAAATTGAAGGATTGTACGATATGAGTGACAAATCTCTGATTGAATTTTACAGAAGTGGCGATCAGCTTTTCGCAAAAGTTAATGGCCAGATCATGGAAGCGATGGATTACAAGGGTGACAATAGTTTTGCAGGCGGTATTGATTACATTAAAGCAAAATTTGAATTATTCGACAAAGGAATTAC
>DASVAM010000617.1:0-3048 GCA_036376375.1 Chitinophagaceae bacterium | reverse complement strand
GTAATTGTGGAGGCAGATAAAGTAACCGACCAGGATTCAGAAAAACTCTCTTTTGAAATAGCCCAAAAAATTCAAAACGAAATGACCTTCCCCGGCCAGATAAAAGTGACCGTTATCCGTGAAAAAAGAGCGGTGAATGTGGCGAGATAAGTTTCTTAGTTTCAGAGTTTAGGAGTTTATTTCCACAATCTTAAACTTTTGAACCCTTAAACTTTTAAACTTTAGTGTCTTCCCCTTATCTTTGCGACCCGCAAAACAGAAGATCATGAACTCAAACGCTATAAACTTCGTACACGAACAATTGACTGGTAAGAAAGAGTTTCCCGCATTTAAAGCTGGTGATAATATTACCGTTCACTACAAAATTATTGAAGGTAATAAGGAAAGGATCCAGAGCTTCAAAGGCGATGTTATCAAGCGCCAGGGCACCGGCGCAACTGCAAGTTTTACAGTTCGTAAGATTTCCGATGGTGTCGGAGTTGAGAGGTTATTCCCCCTTTATTCACCCAATATTGAGTCTATTGAAGTAAATAAGAGCGGCCGTGTTCGCAGGGCTAAACTCTATTACTTGCGCAATCGGAGCGGTAAAAGTGCAAGGATCCGTGAGAAGCGCCATGCCGTTGAAGGGGTACAACAATAAAATTTGTTCTATTTATAAGAAAAGCGCCCGGTCTAAACGGTCGCTTTTTTCATTTACGACAGCTTAACAAATTAATTGAAAACGGACTTTAAATTATACTAACTTTGACCTTCATCTAAAAAACTTCGTTATGAATCTCGGTTGGACTGAAATACTGTTAATTGCATTTGTTGTATTACTGTTATTCGGTGGTAAAAAAATCCCCGAGCTGATGCGTGGATTGGGAAGAGGTGTTCGCGAATTCAAAGATGCCAAAGACAACGTAAAAAAAGAATTGGAAGACAGCATTGCAGAAAAAGACACCAAGACCTCGGCTTGATCCGGTAACAACGCCACAATTCTTATCTTCCGATTTAATAAAAGCAACCGCTTTTGTTCGAGTATACCTCTATTAACCAATACCAGCTTTCATTAACCCAGGGTAAGACCTCCTGTACAGAAGCTGTTCGCCATTATCTTTCTCAGATCGAAAAAAGCAAAAGACTCAATGCCTTTGTCCGGGTGTTTGCAGAAGAAGCGATCCGAAAAGCGGAAACACTTGACCAAACCAGGAAAGCTGGCAGGAACATGGGGAAACTTCATGGAGTTGTAATTGCACTTAAAGATGTAATCTGTTTTAAAGACCACCCGTTATCCGCAGCATCGGGTATCCTGAAAAACTTTACTTCTATTTACTCCGCAACGGCCGTTGATAGACTCTTACTGGAAGAAGCCATTATAATCGGGGTTTGCAATTGTGATGAATTTGCCATGGGTTCAACAAATGAAAACTCCGTATATGGGAACGTTCTGAATGCATTGGATGAAACCCGTGTGCCTGGCGGTTCATCCGGTGGATCCGCTGTGGCTGTGCAGGCTGGATTATGTATGGTTTCCCTGGGAAGCGATACCGGGGGTTCTGTTCGTCAGCCGGCAGATTTTTGCGGTATCGTTGGATTGAAACCAACTTATGGACGGATTTCAAGATATGGATTGATAGCGTATGCTTCGTCCTTTGATCAAATTGGAATTTTTGCAAACAATGTCGAAGACGCCGGTAAAATCTTAGAAACAATTGCGGGTGCGGACGACTACGACAGTACCGTTTCTCAACAACCCGTTGAAAAATATTCTGATACTTTAAAAGAAAATAAAAAATTTCGATTTGCTTATTTCAAAGAAACGCTGGAGCACCCATCGCTGGATAAGGAAATTGCTGATGGGATTCATAACATGATCGATCAACTAAAAAATGATGGTCATGCCGTAACAGCATTGAATTTTGAATACCTCGATTACATAGTGCCGGCTTATTATATTCTTACAACCGCAGAAGCATCATCTAACCTATCACGCTATGATGGAGTTCGATACGGATATCGTTCACCAAAACCTTCAACTGATTTAACAGAGTTTTACAAGCACAACCGCAGTGAAGGTTTTGGCAAAGAAGTGAAGCGAAGGATCATGCTTGGTACGTTTGTTTTAAGCACCGGTTATTACGACGCATATTTTACGAAAGCGCAAAAGGTAAGACGCAAGCTGGTTGAAAAAACGGAACTGGTTTTCAATGAATTTGATTTTATTCTAATGCCAACTTCACCAACCGTTGCATTTAAGATCGGTGAGAAAACCGACGACCCGATCGCCATGTATCTCGCAGATATCTACACTGTATTTGCAAATCTTACAGGAATACCCGGCATTTCATTGCCACTTTTTAAACATTCCAATGGCATGCCGTTTGGATTACAATTAATGGCAAAACAGTTTAACGAGCTATCTTTGCTCAAAGCCTCTCAACAATTAATGGAATTGAGACGGCATGTTTGATAAGTTGATTATTAATGCGTCATGTATTTACAATATTAATTCTGTTCTCTTCGATCGTTGTTGCTGCCCAACAGGGCTCCGATACAATTATTGATCTTTCAAGATCGAGAAATTTCAAGCCGGTTGTTGATTCAACAATTGTTCCCCTGGTCGTTGCCGGCGATCCAAAAGCAGGTTTCAAGGATCTTTATGTAGGTCAACCTGAAGAAGATGGATTAAGCGAGGTGCAGATGAATCCCCGTGCTATCAGCTTTGTAGAAGGTTATATGGCGAAGAATAGAAAGAGTTTGGAAAAATTAAAGGGCTGGGGACGACCCTATTTTGATATGATCGATGCCGTGCTAAATTATCACGGGTTGCCAAGAGAATTAAAGTATCTCGCCGTAATAGAATCCTATTTAAAAACCTATGCGGTGTCATGGGCTGGTGCTGTCGGTCCGTGGCAATTCATGCCAGCTACAGGAAGAAGATTTGGATTAAAAGTAAATGAGTATGTTGATGAAAGAACCGATTATTATAAAAGTACACATGCTGCCGCCAAATACTTAAGTGAGCTTTACAATATTTACAATGATTGGTTGCTGGTGATCGCTGCT
>DASVAM010000615.1:0-8507 GCA_036376375.1 Chitinophagaceae bacterium | reverse complement strand
TAGTATAACAATAGGAAAGGCAAAGCTCATGATCACCCGCCGCCATTTCCAGAACTCTTTCCACGATACCTGCCAGGCAGCATCGTAAAGCAGTGGCGGAAGGAAAATAAAAAATATCAATTCGGGATCGATCGTAACATTTGAAAAAATATCCGTAAAGCTCAACACCAACCCTCCCAATACAAGAATGATAGGATACGCTAACCGAAGTTTGTTGGCAAGCATGACCAATCCAAGAATGATCAATACGAGATATATGTATTGAATGAAAGTTTCCTGCATAGAGAATTCATGCTAAAATAACAAAAGGTGGGAAATGATCTTTTTGTTTCACTCACAGTGCGAATAAGTATTTTTAAGTATGAAATGGATCACAAGAGAAAAGCCGAAGATTGACCGGATCGCCTGCCCCTGGCTCATCAAAAACTTTATTGACAAGGAAGCGGAGATCATTTATGTTCCTTCTGATGAGGTGATAAAACAGGCAAAGAAATTAGATGCTATTCCATTTGATGTTCCCGGTGTTGAATTCACTCATTATAATGATCAATGCACCTTTGATTATTTCATCAAAAAATATGAAATAACCGATCCGGCAATTCATAAAATGGCGCCGATCGTTCGCGGCGCAGATACCGACCGGCACGATATGGCCAGCCAGGCTTCGGGACTTTGGGCTATTTCAGCCGGACTTGCTTTTAATAATACAAAAGACGAAGAGTTATTGAAGAAAGGCTTTATGATCTATGATGCACTTTATAGCTGGGCAAAACATTTGCAAAAAGAAAAGCATACGCAAAATCCTATTGACCATGTTTTTATTGATGTTTACAATAAGTTCATTAAACAAAAATCTTCGCAAAAAAAAACTCCGTCCTGGGTGATGGAGTTAAAACAGATCATGCAGGACCAGGTTGACACCAACCTGAATCTAACGCAAATCTCAAAAAGTCTTGACATAAATCCCTCCTACTTATCTAGAGAGTTTTCAAAACACTTCAACAATCTTTCTTTTGGCGAATACATGCGAAAACTCAGAATTGAAAAAGCTATTGAACTTATCCATGGCAATGTCTACTCACTTACTGAAATAGCCTACCTCACCGGTTTCTCCGACCAAAGTCATTTTACAAGGATCTTTAAACAACACACGGGAAAAAATCCTTCCGCATTAAAAAAAGAATTACTAAAAAGTAAAGCAGATACAAAAAGTTAAAACGATTCTATTTCGGAAGCCTGCACTTGCCAAAATTTGCATTCAATCATGTTGAACCAAACTTGCGAAATGCAAAAATATATCACCAAACAGGAAGTGCAGCAACTACAAAATGAAAACAGGGTGGTTAGATTAATTGATATCCGAACGGTCGCAGAACATGAAAAGCAACATATACCGGGCGCTGTTAATATTCCCGCTGACCAACTTCCTGAAAAATTGGATGTTTTAAAAAAGGATGATATGATCGTCTGCATTTGCAACTATGGGAAAGAAAGATCCCAACAAGCGGCTGAACTTTTACAGAATGCAGGCTTTGAAAATACGTTTTACCTGGAAGGCGGCACTGCAGGCTGGTGTGATGAGGATAAAGCGTAAACGCCAGGTAAAATTTTTTCTAAGAATTATAACTATTCTATTGTGTTGCCGTATCCAGGGTAGCATTGCAATTAAACCCAGCGTTATGATCTCATCCGAAACTATACTGCTTACACGAACCGAGGTCGCCGGTTTGCTGAGTATCGAAGAAGCAAATGCCGCGGTTGAAAATTCATTCAGACTATATGCAAGCGGAAAAGCTCCGGCACCCGGGCTATTAGGAGTTCACGCACCTGAAGGAGGTTTTCACATAAAAGCAGGTATTTTGAACCTGGGCAGGAATTATTTTGTTTCAAAAACAAATGCAAACTTTCCCGGCAATCCTCAAAAAAATAATTTACCAACCATCCAGGGCGTTATAATAGTTAGTGATGCCGATAATGGACAACTGCTTGCACTAATGGATTCCATTGAGATCACGATCATAAGAACTGGCGCAGCAACAGCTGTAGCGGCCAGCTATCTTTCCCGTATCAATGCAATAACGATCACCATTTGCGGTTGCGGCAACCAGGGCAAGATATCACTCCGTGCAATTATGAAAGTAAGAGCTCTTGAAAAAGCTTTTGTTTATGATATTGATGAAAAAAGAGCAAAGCAATTTGCCAGCGAGCTTGCCAATGAGTTGAATATTTCTATACAACCAACAAATAATTTAAAAGAAGCGCTGCGACAAAGTGAGATCTGTGTTACCTGTACTACTTCCAAAAAACAATTTCTTAATCGTGACGATTTACCTCCGGGTATATTTATCGCTGCTGTCGGCGCCGACAGCGAGAATAAACAGGAATTGGATCCTGCCTTACTTTCAAATGCTAAAGTTGTCACTGATATTACTTCACAATGTGCACAAATTGGAGAACTGCACCATGCATTGCAGGCCGGGATGATGAAATTGACTGGTGTTCATGCCGAGCTTGGTCAAATAATTATAGGTGAGAAAACCGGGCGAATGAATGATGATGAAATTATTGTTTTCGATAGTACCGGTACGGCATTACAGGATATAGCATCCGCAGCGATCGTGTATGAAAAAGCAATCGAAAAGAACATTGGGATAAAACTGAATTTTTCAAAATAATAATGACCAATAACAATGAAATGGATCACCCGTGAACGGCCGAAGATTGACAGGATCGCCTGTCCCTGGCTGATCAAAAATTTTATTGACACAAATGCAGAATTCCTGTTTGTTCCAAAAGAACAGGTATTTGATAAAGCCAGGGAATTGGATGCAATCCCTTATGATATCCCCGGTGCCGAGTATTCCCATTATGGAGAAGAATGCACGTTTGATTATATCCTTAAAAAACATCAACTGAATGATCCGGCATTAAAACAACTGGCATTAATCGTCCGAGGAGCAGATACCCATCATTTTGAACTGGCACAGCAATCGGCGGGGTTATGGGCTATTTCTGCAGGGCTATCTTATAATTTTAAAAACGATTTTGAGCAATTGGAGATCGGGCTAAAACTATATGATGCCATGTACAGTTGGGTCAAATACGTACAGGAGGAAACACATATCTGGGATCCTAAACCTTAACCAGCAAAAATCATTTGACACAACCAGCATACTCATTAGTGCAACTAATCATTTATTTTCTAAAACTCGGTAGCTGGGGTTTTGGAGGGCCTGTGGCATTAGTTGGTTATATGCATCGTGACCTTGTTGAAAAGAATAAATGGATCACAGAAGATGATTACAGGGAAGGGCTTGCACTTGCACAACTGGCACCGGGACCATTGGCCGCCCAGCTTTCAATTTATTTAGGATATGTTCATTACAGGATCATCGGAGCAACATTAGCGGGTATCGCTTTTGTGCTACCATCGTTTTTAATGGTGATCGGTTTAGGTTTTATTTATATTAAAAGCGGTGGCCTTCCCTGGATGCAGGCCATATTTTATGGGATTGGTGCTTCTATCATTGGCATTATTGCTGTCAGTAGTTATAAACTGACCAAAAAAACTTTGGAAAAAGATGGGTTGCTGTGGATATTTTTTTTACTACTTGCGCTAACGACTTTCCTTTTTGAAAAAGAAATTCTCTGGCTGATCATTGCTGCAGGCATTCTTGCCTGGCTTTACAAAACTCCACCGAAGTTCAACAAAGCATCAATAGTTTTTCTGCCTGTAATTTTATTACAAACCACCGGAAATTTGTGGGCCAACAGCAAACTGGCTCAAATAGCCTGGTTCTTTTTTAAAGCAGGAGCCTTTGTATTTGGCAGCGGACTTGCGATCGTTCCATTTCTTTACGGAGGAGTAGTAAAAGAATATCAATGGTTGAATGAACAACAATTTCTTGATGCAGTTGCTGTGGCCATGATCACACCGGGCCCGGTTGTCATCACTGTAGGATTCATCGGTTATTTGGTAGCAGGCTTTCCCGGAGCATGTGTTGCAGCGCTGGCAACATTTCTTCCCTGTTATCTTTTTACCATTTTGCCGGCTCCGTATTTCAAAAAATATGGTAAGCATCCTGCCATTAAAGCATTTGTAGATGGTGTGACCGCTGCGGCAATTGGCGCCATTGCTGGTGCTGTTCTTGTATTGGGAAAAAGACAACTGACAGATATAACTTCATGGATCATTGCGATCGTTACAATAGTGTTGCTTATGCGATTTAAAAAAATTCCGGAGCCGCTTATAATAATTGCTGCAGCGATCGCGGGATTGATTCTTAAAGAACTTTAATAATAGCCTGACCCAACTCTTTTTTGAAAAATATCCATTAGAGAGTTACTATAACTGCACTAAAATGAAATTTATTTTACTCACTCTTGCCCGTATTGTTCTGCACAATCCCGGGCATAAAAAAACAGAACGCAAATAATTGAATCAAAAATCAGCGATTAACCAACTTTTGCAAATGTTCCGGATACCTGGCTCCTTCTACTTTAATTAATGAAGATGCATTATCGATCTCACTAAGCTCATCAGCAGTAAACTGAATGTTTAATGAGCCAATGTTTTCTTTCAGCCGATGAAATTTTGTTGTTCCAGGTATTGGCACCATCCATTGTTTCTGTGCAAGCAACCATGTCAATGCAACTTGTGCAGGTGTAGCGTTTTTTTCTGCCGCAATTTTTGTAAGAAGGTCGATCATTGATTGATTTGCTTTTCTTGCTTCAGTCGAAAAACGCGGAACAATGTTTCTAAAGTCAGAAGCATCAAACTTTGTATTCTCATCTATTGTTCCTGTCAGAAATCCTTTTCCGAGAGGACTGAATGGAACAAAACCAATTCCCAGTTCTTCAAGGGTGGGTAATAATTCCTGTTCAGGTTGTCTCCACCATAAAGAATATTCACTTTGTACAGCCGCAACAGGTTGTACCGCATGTGCTTTTCTAATTGTTTTCACTCCGGCTTCAGATAATCCAAAATATTTCACCTTCCCCTCTTTGATCAGGTCCTGCACTGCGCCTGCAACATCTTCGATCGGAACATCAAGATCAACACGATGCTGATAGAACAGATCAATTACATCAGTTCTTAATCGTTTCATTGAAGCTTCCGCAACTTTTTTAATATGTTCGGGACGGCTATCAAGCTCAATCCATTTACCTTCGGCATTTGGTTTCCATCCAAACTTTGTTGCGATCACAACTTTTCCCCTGAAAGGCGCCAATGCTTCGCCAACTAATTCTTCATTTGTAAAGGGACCATACACTTCCGCAGTATCAAAAAAATTGATCCCCATTTCCACGGCTTTGTGAATAAGCGCAATCATTTCTTTTTTGTCAGCCGCAGGGCCCAGGCCAAAACTCATTCCCATGCAGCCAAGCCCGAGAGCGGAAACTTCCAATCCGCTTTTCCCTAATTTTCTTATTGGAACATTCATGATTAAAACTTTAATAACACAAAGCTAAACAGATACCAACGCTGCAGCGAATAAATAAGAAACAGGTAGTTATAAAATCAAACACTCAACTCTCCTTAATCAAAACACCGGCACAACGGGTCGTCGATGCCGGCCGTCATCGAACGAATAGCTGTTTTTATAAAACATGTGAGAACAACCGGGCAACTCTTTCTGGTAGTTGCTTATACGCCGGTCGTTCACACCATGCATCTTTGTCAATTTTAACTGCGTTTTCAAGATCTTTAAAAAAGACGGATCTTAGATTTTCTGCAAATGTTTTATCATACACCAAAACATTCACCTCAAAATTTAATTCAAAACTCCGGTAATCCATATTTGCTGTCCCTACAATAGACAGGTTACCATCAGCAACCAGTGTCTTGGCATGTATAAATCCTTTCTGATACCGATAAACTTCGACGCCTGCACATAACAAGTCTTCATAATAAGACATGGAGGCTGCGTTTACCAGTTTTGAATCAGCCTCGCCAGGCACCAATAATTTTACAGAAAGGCCGCTCAATGCTGCAATTCTTAATGCTTCAAGAATACTATCCCCGGGAATAAAATAGGGTGTAGTGATAAGTATTTCTCTTTTTGCGAGGTAGATCGCCTGCAATAAAGAAAACAGGACGGAAGGTTGTTGCGAATCTGGTCCGCTGGCCGCCACCTGTAAAAAACAATCATCGTTATGAACCGCCGGGGCCTGGAATTGCAATTCTTCCAATGGCAAAGTTTTACCGCTGCAAAAATTCCAGTCACTCAAAAAAAGATATTGTAAATAAAAAACGCCGGGACCATCGATGCGCAGATGAGTATCTCTCCAAAACAATTTATGAGCTCCGTTGTTAATATATTTATCGGAAACATTTATTCCACCGGTAAAAGCAGTTTGCCCGTCGATGATTATAGTCTTTCGATGATTTCTATAGTTGAGCCGGTTTGCCAAAAGATAAAATAACACTTTTTGGAAAGGATAGATCTCAATCCCGGCTTCTCTCATTTTTTCTTCGGTCTTTTTCTTAATATTTGGACTGCCAAAATCATCATAAATAAAACGTACCTGCACACCTTCTTTTGCTTTGCTTATCAGTAGCTCTTCTATTTGTTCTCCAATTTCATCTTGTTCATAAATGTAATATTGAATGTGGATATGATGTTTTGCACTGCGAAGCGCTTTCATTACTTCAGGAAATTTCTCTTCTCCGTTTATTAATAATTTCACTTTATTCCTCCTGGTAAGCGGACTGCGAAGTTCTTTTTCGAGCATCACTGCGAGCTCCCTGTTGTTTTCAACCGGCAGTTCAGCAGGAGAAGTGGTTTCGCGTATATATGTCTTCATTTCGTTTTTTAATCTTTGCAATAACTTTTCGTCTTCATCAGATTTTTTGCTGTACACTCTTGTTTTCCAAAAGTTGATACCAAATAGTATGTAGAATATCATACCGGCAACGGGAATAAAAACAGCCAACAGCAGGTAGGCCATTGTCTTAGTAGCACTCCGGGTTTCATAAATAATGCGGAGACAAACAGCCAGTAGGATAAAAAGATAAAAACCTCCAATGACGTAAACCCAATCCATAGTAACTGTTTAGTTGATGGTATTAGTAAAACGATATCTCAACGTAGTTAAAGATTGTGCCAATTTAATTACCCGGCGCCACACTCAACAAACGACCAGGCGCCGTGTTTTTTATAGGTTTGTGACCTTCCACCCTCAATAAAATTCTTTGGTTATTACGTCCAAAGAAGGCAGATCGTGCATCGGACACTTACCTGATCACATAATATCTCTTCGTTCAGAAAACTGAGTCTCTTCAATGATCTCCTCGTTAGCTTTCTTATAGAAGATCATTCCGATGGTCATGATCACACTTGAACAAAGGATAATAAAGAAAAGAATGCCCTGATTAAAGCTCGAAAGCATCAGGGTAGCCGGTATCTTATAAAAAAGTACGATGGTGATGAGTCCGCGGGGAATAAAAACTACTTCGGGAAAAAGATTGGCGTGCAGGAAAAACCGCAAATACAAAAAACGAACAAACAATAACGATAATACAACTAACCCGCCAACCAGCAGCACTTCATTTTCAGTGATAAAATCAAGTTGGATGGAAAAACCAAATAACAGGAAAAAAAAGGTGCGGATCAAAAATGATGTTTCGGCTGTGATAGAATGCAACAGGTGATGAACTGCTTCCACCTCGCTGTGCGGGAAAAACCTTGCTAATTTTTTAAACGGCATTTTTTCCCAGTTGTTGATCATCAATCCAAACACCAGGATAACGATCAGCGATGGAAGATGTAATATTTTTCCACCGGCATAAATAAGGATGAGGAGAGAAAAGATCAGGAAGAATTTAATGTTCAATTTGGTTTTTGTAAGAACAAGGAATAACACAAATGAAAGAATAAGCGAAAGAGCAATGGATAATACAATGTTGCCGGTAAAAATGCCAACCGATCTCATTGTCATCACTTCACTTGCAACAAAATAATTAAAGACCATTATACCGAGAATATCTGAAAAAGATGCCTCATAGATCAAAAACTCTTTTTTGGATGATGACAAGGGGTGAAGGCTTGGTATTACAATGGAACTGCTCATGATCGAAAGTGGGATCGCATAAACAATACAATTGAGGATCGGTTCCTCTAACCAATAGAACAATATTGCGGTTATCAATGCCGCCGAAATAACAAAGATGACCAGCGCCGAAAAAAAAGAATTCCTGATGAGCCTCAATTTATCTTTTCCCAGCTTTAGATCAAGACCAGCCTCCAATACGATCATAATAAGACCCACAACTCCTAACACTTCCACAAGTCTTGGAGGAAATTCAATCATAATTCCCAATGCATTAGCTAAATAACGAAGACCAATACCGGCAAACAGTAATAACAAAACCGACGGCACCCGGATGTAACGGCTGACGATGGAAAAGATGTATGATAAAACAACAAGACTGCAAATGGCGATCAACAGTTCTTCTGAATTCAGTTGGTCCATTCAATGAAATTAAAAAAGAAAATTAAGAGCAT
>DASVAM010000610.1:0-10767 GCA_036376375.1 Chitinophagaceae bacterium | reverse complement strand
AGGATGTTTGTTTATATCGGCGCATTTTTCAGTTTTGGGATTGACCGATCACAGGAAACAATTGACCGCTTATTTTAATATTCAAAACTTAAAACGATAAACAATGAAAAAGACAATTTTGATTTTCACAACAATACTTGTGGCAGGTTGGTCCATTGCGCAGATGCCGGAAAAGTTTGTAAAAGCAATGGAGGCCAAAATTGCATTACTTGATTCGGCCAATACAGTGGAAGAATTAACAGACCTCGCCAACGCTTTTGAGCGCATTGCCGATGCCGAGAAAAATCAATGGCTGCCTTATTATTATGCCGCGTTTTGTAATGCGAGTGCCGGTACATTGGCAGGAGCCGTTGGCGATATGATGGCTGCTAAAGCTGACAAAACAGATCCTTATGCGGATAAGGCTGACCAACAAATAAAAAAGGCAGAGGACCTTTCAAGGGGCAATTCAGAAATATTTATTGTAAAGAAGATGATCGCCACGTTGCGTATGCTGGGTGATCCAATGAACCGCTATATGACCTATGGTCCGGAAGCGCAGGCTATGCTCGAAGAAGCAAGAAAATCGAATCCGGATAATCCACGAGTTTATTTATTGGAAGGGCAGGATAAATTTTATACTCCTGAACAATTTGGTGGAAGCAAAACGGAAGCAAAAATATTATTTGAAAAAGCTCAAGCACTTTACGGAACATTTAAGCCGGAAACAAACATTCATCCTAATTGGGGAAAAAGCCAAATCGGATATTTCCTGTCGCAAATCAATTAGGTTTTCAAAAAAATCAAATGCCGTGTTCCACAAACAAGCTATTTGACTTTCATTCTATAACTGTTCAATATGGAAAACAACCAGGAATTTTCAGCTGAGCAAAGTTTACAGGTCATTCAATCGATGATCAATAAAGCCAAGAATGATGTGGCAGCAAATTCGTTTTATTTTTTGCTTTGGGGCTGGTTGATCTTTGTTGCTGCTATTTCGCATTTTGTTTTAATGAAATTTACAGCGTTTGAACACCCCTACATTGTTTGGAACTTAATGTGGATCGGTGGAATTGCCAGCCTGATTAAAGGAATTAAGGAATCGAAGCATAACGTAGTAAAAACGTTTGTTGGCGAAGCCATGAAGTATTTTGGTATCAGCCAGGCAATTCTTTACGGGGGATTAATTGTAATTTTTGGCAACTATAACCTGTGGCACATCTCGTTCCCTTTTTACATATTAATGTATGCGGTCGCTTGTTTCTTTATGGGAGCGTTGTTACAATTCCGTTTATTAAAGTGGACCGGTCTTTTATGCCTCCCGATCATTATTGTTTCACTTTTCTTGCCATTCCAATGGCAACTTCTGTTGTTAGCATTGGCCATTTTGATCTCTTATATTATTCCCGGGCATGTGTTGAGCGCAAAAGAAAAAATTCAAAACAATTGATTATGGAAAACGAAGAAAAGTTATCTCAACAGGACAGCCTTCGGCTGATCACGATGATGATCAACAAGGCGAAGGAATCTTATCATGATACGGGTATCGGCGCTATTATGTGGGGAGCTGTAATTGCTGTATGCTCCCTGGTAAGGCTTTCAGAAGTTCATTTTGATTATCAACTTCCATTTGATATCTATTTACTGACACTTGTTGCTATCATTCCACAAATATTTATTTCCATCAAAGAAAAGAAGGAGCGAAAAGTAACGTCATACGATGACCCCTACCTGGATTATATATGGCTTGGCTTTGGGATCACCATTTTCTTATTGATCCATATCAGCAACAATATTTTTGGTGAATGGGGCTCCTGGGCCAACGAATATAGAAATGTTACCGGCAAGCAGGCGCCATTTCGTTTTGGGGAGTATGTGTCACCACTTTTCCTGATGTTATATGGTTTGCCCACATTTATTACCGGTGCCGCCTGTAAATTTAAACCCATGCTATGGGGTGGGATCTTCTGTTGGATCTGCTGCATCGTAGCTGTATATACAGCTGTCAAAATAGATCTGTTATTGACGGCTGCTTCTGCTGTATTGGCGTGGCTGGTGCCTGGTGTTGTTATGGAAAAGGAATATCGACTGTATAAAAAGGAACAAGCACAATTGAATGTTTAAAGATCTGGATCCCATATTGCATTCGCAATTGCGATTGGCAGTAATGTCACTCCTTATAAGTGTGAAAGAAGCAGAGTTCATTTTTTTAAAAGAAAAAACAAATGCTACAGCGGGCAACCTAAGTGTCCAAATTCAAAAATTAAAAGAAGCTGGTTACATAGATGTGATAAAACAATTTAAAGATAATTACCCCCAAACGATCTGTAAAATAACGACCACGGGTATTCGGGCATTTGAAGAATATGTAAAAAACTTACAGTCGTATCTTACTCAAAAATAAAAGGCCCTTTGAAAAAAGGGCCCGTCTCCGTTGATACTCTAAGTGTATGAAATCTTCAAGGGTTTAGCCAACCAATACTAGAATCTTAGGCCTTGTATCAAGAGACTTTATTTAGCGGTACGGATCTACGTTTTAGAATCGGTTATCAATGTTTTACAAATTTTGCAGTTTGGGATTCGGTCCCATTGCTTACTTCTACTAAATACATGCTTGCTTTCAATGTTGTTTTCAAGGGGAAACTGATCAGGTTGTTTCCTTCAAGGCTATTGATCTTGTTGCTCATCAGGATTCTGCCACCCATATCATAGATCTTTATATCTATCACCTGTGATGCGTCGGCCGTATAGTTAAAAGTCAGTTTGTCGTTTACCGGGTTGCCGATGATCTTAATATTATCACCCGTTGTTAGTTTTGTTTGAAACACCAGGATCCTTGAATACGTAACAACATTTCGGTTGTCGATCATTTTCAGGCGGTACATTACTTTATCGAAGTTGTTGATCGTTTCATAGAACATATAATCCTCCATATTGGCTTTTTCGCTTGCGAATACAAGCCCGATCGTTTTGAATTCTATACCATCATAGCTTCTTTGCACTTCAAACTGGTTAGTTGTTTCATTATTTTCTACTCTCCATTGGAGGGTGATCTTATTATTTTTATTTATGTTGCCCTGGAAACTAATAAGATTAACGGGTAATACTCCCCAATAATTTCCAACTGCTATTGTTTTATTATAGCAATCGGAAGCCGACTTGACAACAATTATTACAGAAAAATCCCATGAAGGCAATATGATATCCTGGGCACCAGCAGAAGAACTTGTTATTGTTCTGATGTCAATAAGTGAGTCAGTAAGATCCAATTGATCTGCTACCCCTCTGTCATAATAAACTTCCACAACCGCAGGAAATGCCGCTGCAGGTGCTGATGTTATATTATAGGTCAATAAAGCTTTTGTTGGATCACCTGCATATTGTGAGATCACAGCTGCTATGGATATCTGGCCACTTATTAAATTAGGAGACATACCATTCGTTTGTCTTGGGTTATGCTGGCCGGGCTGATCACTTTTTAACCATTCACCACATAAACCATCTGAACTTCTGTAATAGCCATTGTTTGTGCCAAGAGAGTTAGGAATAAATTCAAGACTATTATCAGAAATTGAATTGAAATTGATCGTGAAATCAGGAGAACTGCCACTCATATCAACAGGCAGATCAGGCATTGTTTTCATATTTGCAGGCATCGTAGTTGTATTGATGCCGCCCACAACTCCATTAACCAGGATCCCGTTCTTGTAAACAAATACATGATAGACTCCATCACTTCCGCCATTAATTCTTACAAATAGATCATTCAGATTTGCGGGCACTGCAACCGAAGTATAGGAAGCTCCGTTGCGTTCCCATTTTGTGAGTACACCACCGGCAGGCATCGAATTCCAGCTAAAGTCAGCGGTTTGGCCTAATTGTAATTGTATGTCGAAGGGATTTTGTGATGCGCCTACATAATAACCATGTGCATTTACTGACGCATTGGGCATATCAAGTACATAAAAACCGGATTTGGTACCTTCTTCATAATAGCTAACTATGGTATAGTTATCCAGGTTTTCAACGCTGTTGTTTTCATTGTACAATTCAAAAAACTCATGATAGCCGTTGCCTGGTTGAGGATAAACTTCATTAAGGACCGCTTGTGAATTGGCGATAACTACGAAACAAGTGAGGACACAGTAGGTAAAAATTTTTTTCATTTTCTTAGGGTTGAATTCTCGATAATGGATAAAATTTTTCGACTTAATCTTTCCAGTTCAAAAAATTGCCGTAATGACAGGGGAAACTCTTAATGAGAGTAGTATCAGTACGGATTCTTTGAGATGGGTTTTTACGTCGGATATTCAGCGAAATATTCTTAACAAATCTACTACGGGTTTATTGGGAATGCAAGCATCCGGCGATGAAAAACTACGATACCGGACAATTTTTCTAAACGGCGTTTAAAAAAATAAGGCCCTATAGAAATAGGGCCCGTCTCCGTTGATACTCTAAGTGTATGAAAAATTTTCAAGGCTTTAACCGGTCGTCAGAATCATTGGCTGGTATCAGGAGATCTTTTGATTTACGAGGATTGCTTTCTTTCTCTTCCTTCGCTCCCTCCAGATTTCAGGAAGATGGCTTGCTTAAACATTTAATTTTTTTTTAAAGGATCGCGTTGATTTTTGGGCTTTTTTTGATCAGCTATCCCTGATAAAAGAGTTTGTTAGCTGTCTATTTATTGCTTTACAAATTTGGCAACCTGGCGGTCACCGCCATTAGTTACTTCCACGATATACATGCCAGCCTTGAATTGTGCAGTTAAGGGCAAACTTAACATGTTACTGCCTTCAGCGCTGTTCATTTTCTGGCTCATCAAAGTTTTCCCGGTAAGATCATAAACTTTTACTTGTACAGGTTGGGTTGCATTTGAATGGAAACTGAATGTAAGTTTATCTTTTACAGGATTACCAAATACTTTGATATCATTTGTAATGGATGTTTTTGTTAAGAAGATAAGTATTCTGGAATAGTCTACGTCATGCCCATTGTCGATCATTTTCAGCCGGTACATTACTTTATCACTGGTATTTACAGTTTCAAAGAACATATAATTTTCTGTCCCTCTTTTTTCAGTTGAGAATACAATGCCAACAGTTGTAAAGTCACGACCATTAAAACTTCTTTCGATCTCGAAACTGTGAACAGTTTCATTATCGGATACAGTCCAGTTAAGCGTCACTTTATTATTCTTATTCATGTTGCCCTGGAACCGGACGAGATGAACAGGCAATGTGGATAGACCATTTGCAGTTTTTGAAACCTGGTCAAAACATCCTGAAGGAGTTTTCGCAACAATTATTGCAGGATCGTTCCTGGTTGGCATTATTACATACTGGTCGCCTTCAATGGTTGAATAAATTGTTCTCGAATCAACTAGTATATCTGCTGCATCAAGCTGATCAATGATTCCAAGGTCCTGGTACACATCGATCACTACGGGGAACGCTGCTAATGTCGGCGAAGTAACATTATAAACCAGTAATGATTTTGTATAGTCGCCGCCAAGCTCAGTGATATAGGATGTGATCGTAAGAGATCCACTCACACCTGTAGCAGAGCCATTTGAGTAACCAGGGGTATATGAAGCAGCGTTAGCGCTTTTGTTCCAAACGCCACACAGACCATCAGCCAGGCGATAATACCCATTATCGGAACCAGGAGCTCCGACAATATATTCAAATTGATTATCATTATAGTTATTAAAATTTACAAAGAAATCAGTCGAGGTTCCGCTCATATCAACCCACAAAGGAGGCATTGATTTCAGATAGGCGGGGATCTGTGCACTACTCATGGCAGCCAGGACAGCATTCACAAGAAATCCATTCTTAAAAACAAATATGTTATGTGCTGCGTTATTGGAAGAACGTAAAGAAAAGAAGTCATTTAGATTTGCAGGAACCGCTACTTCGCTATAGGTAGCGCCGTTTCTTTCAAACCTTTTTAAATAACCACCGGCAGGCATAGCATTCCAGCAAAAATTTGGTACGAGGTTATTTTGACCTTGTATGCTAAACGGGTTTGTTGACGCTGCTACATAGTATGCTTTGGGTCCTACTGTTTGTGCTGGAAGATCCATTACATAAAAACCTGTTATACCATTTTGTTCAAAGTACGTAATGACCGTATAGTCATCCATACTTTCAGGTGTAGGGTTTACACTGGTATTGTAGAATTCAAAGAATTCACTTCTGCCAGCACCGGGGTCGGTATACATTTCGTTGAACACAACCTGGGCATGTAAGGCGGCGGCTGTCAGGGCGAGTACACAAAGAGTAAAAATCTTTTTCATTTTCTTAGGGTTGAATTATGACGGATCGATTTTTTCGAACTTCTGAAGCAGCCGTAATGTTACCGGGAAATTTCTGTCAGAGTAAGTATCAGTACGGATTGCTTGTGGTAATTCTTCGAGGGATATCGGTGCTTGTTCTACGACAACACAAACGTAATATGCACATTTAATTCCTGCAAGTTTTTCTAAGAGAATTTTTTTGTTTCAACTTTATTATGTTCATTTTCAATAAACTTTTTTTGAAACCATATTCTATATTTCGTGCTCTTATTTTTGTTTTTATTGTCAATGTTCGTGAATTAACGAATGCATTTAATGGAAAAACTCCAATGAAGGATCGATTTTCTACTATGAGGGAATGCGGGTTTTATTCAGGCGCTTAGAATAGAAAAAGCTCTTTAAGAAAAGAGCTTTGATGATTTGTTGGTTTAATTAAGCTTTACCTATGATCTTATTGTTTTACAAATGTCTCCGTTTGATGTACGAGGTCATTATTTATTTCAAGAACATATATCCCGGGAGCCAACCCAGCGCTTAAATAGATGGTCATTAAATTATTTCCTTTCAAACAACCCATCTTTTGTGTAATCAGAATTTTGCCGGCGAGGCTATAAAGCCTGATATCGGCCTGTTGCACTTTTGTTGAGCTGAAATTGAAAGAAAGTTTATCTCTTACGGGATTATCAATTATCCTGATATCGTTATCTAGTGTGACTTTCGACCGGACCATTATGATCCTGGAGTAAAAATCGTGCTGTCTTTTGTTTAATATTCTGAGACGATACATTATTTTTTCAACGCCACGGGCAGAATCGGTGTAGGTATAACTTTCTGTGTTATACGTTTCAGTTGCTAATAAAACAGCAATCAACTTAAACTCCTTTCCATCGATGCTTTTTTCAATTTCAAAACTATGTACTGCGCGGTTATTGGCTATTGTCCAGTCAAGTTGATTGCAGGAATTTGCCTGGATACCGCTAAAATTGGAGATAAAAGCCATGTCGAGTTGCGCATTAAGAGATTGAGTTATTATTGAGAAAGTAATTAACAGCAGCGTAAAAATCTTTTTCATTTTCGTAGGGCGCAATTTTTTTGAATCAGTTTTTGCAAGACTTCCGTAAGGCTACCTGGATCTTGTTATTATTTTGAGGGCTACTGGTACGGATTGCTAATCGTAATTTTTCCCTGGATATCGTGATTTTTATACTACCACATAAACGTAATATGCCCCATCAATTCATGCAAGTTTTTCTATGAATATTTTTTAGTCCGATTTTTAAGATATTCATTTCCAATCAACATTTTTTAAAACTAATTTTGATTCTCGTATCATTACTATATGTCTTCAATCATAGATGTTCGGGGATTAACGAAAACATTTAACGAAATAACTGCCGTCGATGATCTGACTTTTACTGTTCAGGAAAAAAGTGTTTACGGTTTTTTGGGACAGAATGGTGCAGGGAAATCTACGACTATACGAATGTTGCTTAGCCTGATCAGACCTACCAAGGGCCAAATAAAAATTTTTGGTCTTGATCTTTCGATTCACAGAAAAGAAATTTTGCAACGAATAGGAGCTATAATAGAAAAACCTGATCTGTATAAATATCTTACGGCGATTGAAAATTTGAATTTGTTTGCGGCAATGAGCGGAATAAAACTTACACGCAAACAACTAGTGGATAAGCTGGAAAGAGTAGGACTTGGTGAAAGGGCGGACAGTAAGATAAAAACATATTCTCAGGGCATGAAGCAACGATTAGGAATTGCTGTTGCCTTGGTTCATGATCCGGATCTTATCATTTTGGATGAGCCAATGAATGGACTCGACCCGCAGGGAATTGCAGATGTACGACAATTGATCAATCACCTGAGTAAAGACCAGGGAAAAACCGTTTTTATTTCTTCGCATTTGCTAACTGAAATGGAACAAGTAGCAGATTCATTGCTGATTATTCATAAAGGGAAGAAGATCGCAGATGGAAATATTCATGAATTGTTGAACCCGGATCAAGCAAGAATAGAGCTTGAAACAAAATCGGCAAAAGAGCTTGAACATGTGTTGAAACAAACATCGTGGGCCAATAAGATCATTTCCGCAAACGGACAAAGGGTGATTATGGAAATGCGAAGAGAAGATGTGCCGGTCTTTATTCGCCAAATGGCAGATATGAAGCAGGACATCTATTCTATAAACAGGAAAAATTCATTAGAAGATTACTTTTTGTCGCTTACATCAAATTGATATGATACAGTTGCTGAAGATAGAAATATTTAAAATCTTTAAAAGACCAAGAACCTATATTGCATTTGCCGTCATCGCATTGATCATAATACTTATTCAGATCGCCCTAAAATTTGGCGGGACGGAATATGTGGGCCTGATGATGAGCGGAATGGGAGATAGCTTTGAAGAAATACCCACCACTGTTATTTTGAACGGTTATCTTGTTTGTTTTATCATCTTAAATCTTTTGCTCATCCATGTTCCGATCCTGGTTGCGTTGGTGTCCGGCGATGCGATAGCCGGTGAGGCAAATATGGGAACGCTTCGCCTTCTCGTATCGAAACCGGTTAGCCGGATACAATTGCTGATCGTAAAATTTGCCGCGTCAGTTTTTTATACAATGATATTGTTAATTTGGATGGCTTTACTGGCGCTGTTTCTAAGTATACTATTATTCGGTGTAAACTGGCTCGGTGTGGCAAGGGAACTCCAGTTCAATGTAATGGAATCCGACGATGTGCTATGGCGTTATGCATGGGCGTTTTGTTTCGCGGCGATCGGTCTTATCTGCGTTGCTGCGTTATCCTTCATGCTTTCGGTTTTTTCGGATAATTCTATTGGGCCGATTGTGACGACGGTTTGTATCATTATTGTTTTTACGATTCTTACCCAATTGCAGATCCCTTTTTATGATGAAACTATAAAACCTTACCTGTTTACAACGCACATGCTGGGCTGGAAAGGTTTTTTTTATGTAAAAGCAGTGGATGGAGTAACGGAAAAAGGATCAATTGAAAATCTTTCCGCAATTTTGAAAAGCGCTGCGATATTAATTGGCTACACGATTGGCTTTTTAGGAATTGCGTTTTGGTATTTTAAGAAAAAAAATATATTGAGCTGAGATGAAAAAGCTATTGGCGATAATTTTAGCTATGTCGTTCTTTAATTATTCAGAGGCGCAGACACCGCAGGAGCTTTTGAACAAAATAAGGACAAAATTGGAGAAGGTAAATGATTATACGGCCCGGGGAAAATTGAAAACAAATGTTGTATTTATAAAAGCTCCTGTATCATCTGTAAAAGTATTTTATAAGAAGCCGGATAAAATGAAAATTGTGAATGAAAGCGGGATCTCATTTATTCCGAAAGGATCGGTTAATATCAATCTTGCAAAATTAATTGCAGGTTCCGGCAATTATGAAATCGTTGATGCCGGTAACGAGTCTTCTACCGGGCTAAGGATTCTTAAGTTGTTACCATCGGAGGAGAACTCAGATATTGTTTTATCAACACTTTATATTGATGAAAAGGCAGCGTTGATCAAAAAGGCCAAAAATACCACGAGAGATAATGGCACGTATGAATTAGAAATGACCTATGGCAATTACTCTTCATACGGTTTGCCGGATAAGGTTATTTTCTCTTTTAATACAAAAGATTATAAGCTGCCCAAGGGTGTTACCTTTGATTATGATGATGGTGCTGACAAGAAGCCGAATGACAGCTTAAAAAATAAAAAAGGAAGGGTTGAGATCACCTACGCTGAATATTTAGTAAATAAAGGGGTTGACGATGCAATCTTCCAATAAAGTATGAATGCCAGGTGATCTTTCTAAGTACTTTTTCTTTTTTATAGATAAGTTGATTTTGATAGCACATCCTTGAATTCTTTCTCCAATAAAAGTAACCCGGATTCGTTTTTATATCGTTGTTTTCCTGCAACGAATGCGTTAGAAAAGATCAATATAGGAATTATCTTGTAGCGACAAATCCGAATCATGAAAAACCTGGCCCTGCTAATTATTATCGGGATCTTTCCATTTTGTATATCGGCACAAACGGGTACAGTAAAAGGAATATTAGCAGATTCTGCGGGTCAGCTATTAGGCAACGCAACGATCTCGATCTTACAGAAAAAAGATTCATCATTCGTAAGCTATGCGCTCACTGATGCAAAGGGTGCATTTGAAATCAGGAATCTCGACATCGGCGATTATCATCTTTTTATATCTCATACAGGCCACGAAGCTTACATATCATCTTTTTCCATTTCCTTAAAAAAGAGAATTTCAGATATTGGTTTAGTAGTATTAATGCCGGAATACAAAACGCTGACAGGTGTAGTGGTGACGGATGCAAGTCCTGTAAAAATGAATGGTGATACTATTTCATTTAAAGCAAATGCATTTAACGCTAAACCCGAGGCAACGGTGGAAGATGTTTTAAAAAAGATACCGGGCGTGCTGGTACAGAAAGA
>DASVAM010000608.1:0-3769 GCA_036376375.1 Chitinophagaceae bacterium | reverse complement strand
AATGTCGAACGAAGGCCAAAATTGAATGAAGGCGGAAAAGAGTTGAATTGTGAAGGAATGTTCCTGCTTCCTGGTTTTATTGATATGCACGCTCATATTGGCGGCAGAGAGCAAGGAACACCTGCTGAATATGTTTTTAAACTTTGGATGGCCCATGGTATCACCACCATTCGTGATCCGGGCTGTGGCAATAGACTGGACTGGGTCCTTGATCAAAAAAAATTAAGCGCTGATAATAGAATTACCGCCCCAAGAATTTTTGCATACACCACATTTGGACAAGGTGCTAAGCAACCTCTCAGCACACCCGAGCTTGCAGTAGAGTGGGTGAGGGAGAATGCAAAGAAAGGCGCTGATGGAATAAAATTTTTCGGCGCAGCGCCACAAATAATGGATGCTGCAATCCGGGAGAATAAAAAATTGGGATTACGGAGCTGTTGTCATCATGCGCAAATGAGTGTAGCGCAATGGAATGTGTTGAACTCTGCAAGGGCAGGTCTTACTTCGATGGAACATTGGTATGGTTTGCCGGAAGCTTTGTTCACTGATAAAACGATACAAAACTATCCATTGAATTATAATTACAGCGATGAGCAACATCGTTTTGAAGAAGCAGGTAAGTTGTGGAAACAGGCAGCGCCACCGTACAGTGAGAAATGGAGTGCCGTGATGAAAGAATTGTTAGATCTTGGCTTTACACTTGATCCGACATTTAATATATATGATGCGAGCAGGGATTTGATGAGGGCAAGAAGAGCCGAGTGGCATGAGGATTATACATTACCTTCTCTCTGGAAATTTTATGAACCCAGTCGCAATTCTCATGGTTCTTATTGGTTCAATTGGGGAACCGAACAGGAAATGGCGTGGAAAGAGAATTATAAGCTGTGGATGACATTTGTAAATGAATATAAGAATCGTGGAGGAAGAGTGACAACCGGAAGTGATAATGGGTATATCTATCAAACGTATGGTTTTGGTTATATTAGAGAATTAGAATTGTTGCGTGAAGCAGGTTTTCATCCAATAGAAGTAATTCGTTCTGCCACTTTATATGGAGCACAGGCATTGGGTGCTGATAAAGATCTTGGTTCTATTGAAATTGGAAAGTTTGCCGATATGGTGATCGTTGATGTAAATCCTTTAGAGAATTTGCAGGTACTGTATGGAACAGGGGCCATAAAATTAAATGATCAGAATAAAGCGATACGTGTTGGCGGCGTGAAGTATACTATTAAAGATGGCGTTGTTTATGATGCTAAAAAATTATTGGCTGATGTTAAGAAAATAGTGGACGAAGAAAAAACGAAAACGAATTGGAAATTGAGACAGCCGGGAATCGGGGAATTTATACCATAATTTATTTGGATAATGAGCATTTTAAGATTTTTATTTTCTATTCTGATCATACAATTGCATTCTGCGATTATACAGGCGCAGCAAGCTTCTATTACATACAATGAGCCTCACCGTCCCCGGATGCATTTTTCACCAAAAGAAAAATGGATGAATGATCCGAATGGTATGGTGTATCACAAAGGAGTCTACCATTTGTTTTATCAATATTATCCTGATAGTACCGTTTGGGGTCCCATGCATTGGGGGCATGCCGTTTCAAAAAATATGGTAAAATGGAAGCACCGACCGATTGCACTTTTCCCTGACAGTCTTGGTTATATTTTTTCGGGCAGTGCAGTAGTTGATGTAAGCAACACATCAGGATTCGGGAAAAATAGTAAGGCGCCTCTCGTTGCGATTTTCACACATCACGATCCAAAAGGGGAGAAGGAAAAAAGAAACGATTTTCAATACCAAAGTCTTGCTTATAGTAATGACGACGGAAAAACATGGATCAAATATGCCGGAAATCCCGTACTAAAAAATCCCGGTATAACTGATTTCAGGGATCCGAAAGTCATTTGGTTTGAGAATGATAAAAAATGGATCATGACACTTGCTGTTAAGGATCGTATCTTTTTTTATTCATCGCCAAATTTGAAAGACTGGGCAAAGGAAAGCGAGTTTGGAGAAAATTCAGGTGCTCATGGCGGTGTGTGGGAATGTCCTGATCTGTTCTCAATGGAATATGACGGCAAAGCAGTCTGGATTTTGATCGTTAATATAAATCCAGGCGGGCCTAATAAAGGTTCCGCTACACAATATTTTCTTGGGGATTTTGATGGAAAAACGTTTTTACCATCTGACACGAAAACAAGATGGCTGGATTATGGCCCTGATGAATATGCCGGTGTCACCTGGTCAAATACCGGGGATCGAAAAGTATTCTTGGGCTGGATGAGCAATTGGCAATATGCACAAATGGTTCCAACGGAAAGATGGCGAAGTGCAATGACCGTCCCCAGGGAATTGAAGATCGCGAAAACCCGGGATGGATTGCTGGTGGCATCATTGCCGGTTGAAGAACTTTCTAAAATTAAATCAAAGCCGGTTATACTGAATGATATTCGATTGTCAAAAGAGTTCAGTGCTCCTGAAAAAATAAAGAGCATAAACATTCCCTGTATCGTCAATCTTAGTTTAGACGAAATAAAAAATTTTTCTATAAAACTATCCAATCAGTCGGGCGACGAGCTGTTGATTGGTTATGATAAGTTACAGAACAACTATTTTATAGACCGGACGAAGTCAGGCATTACCAATTTCGGGGAGGGCTTTGCTGCAAAACATTTTGCGCCACGATTTACGGGCAATTCTAAAATGAATATCTCCTTAGTGATCGATGTTAGCTCGGTAGAGTTATTTGCAGATGATGGTCTGACAGTGATGACAGAAATTTTCTTTCCGCATTCTCCATATAACCAGATCAGTTTTCAATCTGTTGACAGCACCCTCCTGAAAAGATTGGAGTATATAAGGCTAAGAAATATCTGGCAATAAATGCTGTTTGAAACTACCTTTTTTTTCTTAACACAATTGCTGAACTCCTCTGAAGATCACCTTCAAATCT
Source organism: Chitinophagaceae bacterium (assembly GCA_036376375.1). GTDB lineage: Bacteria > Bacteroidota > Bacteroidia > Chitinophagales > Chitinophagaceae > VBAS01. The sequence continues at coordinate 801 of DASVAM010000608.1, read as the reverse complement.
GATCTCATGACGGGTTGCTCCGTCAAGTATAATTAATAAACCGGTATTTGGAGGAATTAATCCCAGGCTTTCTGCGTGGAGCACCAACAGGAGTGAGTCGTTTTGATGAATCCTGGTTGGAATTGTTATCCTGAAAGCATTCGTGCTCAGCTTTATTTTTTCTGCAAGGGGCTTGCCGTTTAACATCATGCTAACGGTGTCACCATCTACAGTTCCGTTATCAAAAAAGCTTAAGAGAAGACTGTCACCATCAAAAAATATTTCACTGATCTTTTCAGTTCTTCTTTCAGTTGGCAGTTTGGGTTTGGCAGTTGCTTCAGCTGCGATCTTCTTTTCCTTTTTGATGGCTTCGCTATTTGATCGTTTTATGTCCGTCTTCTTTTTATTCGCCGAGGTAAATGAAAGATTGTATGGTAGACTTGTTTCTGCTAATGTGATCACAAGTTTCGAGGCTGCTGGTTGCGGAGATTTTTGAAGATAGACCTCGCCTGAATAGGTTCGGGTATCCCTGAAATCAAGGGATCGTGTACTAAAACTTCCCCGCAGGATCATCAAAGTATCTTTCATTATCAGGGACAGGTTGCCAAACATTTTTACTCTCCTGGGCTGTGTAGTGAAGTTGTCATAGACCAGTTCTCCATCTTCAAAATAGATCTCTTTTTTGCTTTGTTTGACTTTTGCAGTTTTTATTCCAATGTTGTCAATACCATCTTTGGGATAAATGATAAGCGAATAGCCGGGCATCCATTTGTCACCACTGCTTATTGCCAGCTCATACTCAAGCTCGCTGCCCGGTGTTTT
>DASVAM010000605.1:0-2087 GCA_036376375.1 Chitinophagaceae bacterium | reverse complement strand
AATGTCGATAGTAAGACAAATGGAAAAAGCAAAAACATAATGCCGATGAAAAGAATGATTGCATAAATACAATAGATCCACTGAAATGGCCTCAACAGCAATTGCATCAGGAATTAATTTTTAAAAGTGAAACCGGCATTTCCTCATCATTGACACAATTGCAGCCCGCAGCCCTGTTTACCTCGTAGCAATCCAGGATTTTTGCAACCGTCCCACACTGCTGAACAGTTATAAAGTAATTCTTGTTTTGCTTAGTACGCATATTAAGCCGAAAATCGGAACAGGGATTTGACTTTTTTAAGAGACTCACCTGGCCTTTTTGTATAATGATCATTACCGTATTCGCGGTGATCCCAAAACACTCCATACGACAAAGCGCAAATGATGAATATTCTATGCGTGATGGGTTTCTTCTGAATGTCAATTTCTTTTTTGGCTCGAGGCGAAATTTAATGATGATAAAAACGAGCAATCCCAGCACCAGCACCAATGAGATGATCACATTCCTCGCATTCATCGATCAGTTTTTATTGTCATATTTTTTATCGTCACCCGGGCAATCACAACTCCATTCGGTATCCAGGTCGATTACCGTGACGACCGTTGTCTTTTCATTACATTGAGCAAAAATGATCCTTGTCCTTTGGTGATCGGTTGTCACGCCTTCCACTGCATAGCGTGGACACCTTGAGCTCTTCAAATCACTTTTACTATAATTTATCTTTCCTTCCCTCATTATTCCTTCCACTTCGGCTTGTGTGATCTTTCTGCACTCCATCCTGCATTTTGCATGGTTGCTGTAATCAAGGTATGAGATGCGGCGGTCAAACCCCCTGTCACGATCAATTGTCGTGGCATTTGTCTTTTTTGTACTACCGTTCGCAACCCGCTCGTCCTTGCATTCCCTGATAATAAAAACCAATGCTGCCAGGGAAAAAACCAAAATTAACGGCGCCGCTTTTTTTAGCCGGGGATTCATCCTGCAAGTATAATTTATTTTTATTGAGCAGGCTCTTACACCATGATCATCGCCCTTTGCCCACAGGCAGGTTTGCGTCGCTGTCCTATACATTCGTAATTCTCTTGTTCAAGGTGGAACCATAAACTACAAACTCCAAACCTCAAACTTTTCTATCTTTGCGCCCCATGGCCGAAGCAAGAACAGTCGCATTTCATACACTAGGTTGCAAGCTCAATTTTTCCGAAACCTCCACTCTTTCGAGGATGCTGGAGACCGAAGGTTTTGAAAAGAAAGAGTTTGACGACCAAGCAGATGTGTATGTCATCAATACTTGTTCTGTAACCGATAATGCAGACAAAGAATGCAGGCAGATCGTTCGGCGTATTCAACGCAAAGCGCCTGAAAGCCTGGTGGTGATTACCGGCTGCTATGCTCAACTGAAGCCAAAACAAATTGCGGAAATACCAGGGGTGAATTTGGTTTTGGGAGCCGCCGAAAAATTCAATCTGGCCCGGCATATTCGGGAACTATCAAAAGGAGATTCAACAAAGATCTGTAGCTGTGATATTGAAGGAGTTACGGGATTTAATTCATCTTTCTCCATCAATGACCGGACAAGGACTTTTTTAAAGGTCCAGGACGGTTGTGATTACAATTGTTCATTTTGTACCATCCCGCAGGCACGCGGTAAAAGCCGCAGCGATTTTATTGAAAATGTTATAAAGAATGTCGAGCATCTTGCGTCGCATGGAGTAAAGGAAATTGTTTTAACCGGGGTTAATTTGGGAGACTTTGGCAAAGGGCCGGACGGCAGCTTAAAATATGAAGAGAATTTTTTTCAGCTTATCCAGGCGCTGGAAAAAGTCAGAGGCATTCAACGCTACCGGATCTCGTCTATTGAGCCCAACCTTCTAACGAATGAAATAATAGAATTTGTCGCCAACAGTGACAAGTTCATGCCGCATTTTCATATCCCGCTGCAAAGCGGCAGCAATAAGATATTAGGATCAATGCGCCGGAGATATAAAAGAGAGTTGTATGCTGAACGGGTTGCGCTGATCAAAACCCTGATGCCGCATTGCTGTATTGGTGTCGACGTGATCGTTGGCTTTCCGGGCGAAACAGA
>DASVAM010000603.1:0-4682 GCA_036376375.1 Chitinophagaceae bacterium | reverse complement strand
ATACAATTGATTGGTAAGATCCGTGTTAAACAACCATCCCTTTTTAGTAAGAAGATTAAGTTTTGCCGACGTTGAGTGAGAAAAGTATTTATTGTTCTGTTCAGGCTGCAAAGTATTTTTTGCATTATTAAAACTTCCATTATAAGAAACAGTATAGTCAACATACTGACTGATATTACTCGCCAATACGATCCCGGCATTATAATTATATGAAGTAGTAATCCCTTCTTCATTATTAATAAGACCCGGTGTTCTATATGCAACAAAACCTGAATTAAGACTCATGTTTGTTTTCATGAATTTTAAAGGCTGGGCATATGTAACAAATACATTCAAATTACGCTGACCATCAAGATTCACTGGCTTTGTCAACTGCGATCCTCTATATAATGTGACCGTAGGTGTCAGAACAGAGTCTTTCGTTGCGGTATAAGTTGCGGTAGCAACATAATTATCTGTTAGCGATCCAAAAAAGTTGACAAACAGACTCTTATTTTTCGTGGTATTTGTTAACTGGTAACGACCGCCAATTCTGTGTCCATAAGATTGATCAAGTTCCGGATTTCCGGTTGAGAGCAAAAGTGGGTTCGAATTATTAATAACATCCTGCAACTGGTTTACAGACGGAGGATTTGTATTTGCCCGGTAAAATATCCTGATATTTTCTTTCTTTGAAAGCGGCAGGTTAATCATTAAATTAGGGAGGATATTTGTAAAAGTCCTTTCTACACGGGTAGCATAAGGATATTCCTGGTCACTTTTAAGTGTAGCGGATTGAATATCAAATCCGAAAGATATTTGCTTGTTTCTTTCACCCCTGCGAAAGCTAATTCCACCTCTTTGTGTCAGGTAAGTATTGTCGAATACGCTGGATAAGCTTGTATCAAGAACAGAATATTTACCCGTTGAATTTTCAAAGTTGTATGCCTTCTTTTTGGATTCATTAGAATTAAAAGAAGGGTTATAACGAAATTCGAGTATCGCTCCTTTCTTGCCTATTGGTTCCGTATAATTCAAACTCGTTGAAACCTGGTAACCCTTTGTGATTTGATCATTGAATAACCTGGTTGTATCTTTTACAATTATGGGTCCTTTATAATACAAGCTAAAAGCGTCCGTGTACGATTCACCGTCCTGGTTATTGAGACCCGTGTTAAGATTGAAAGAAAAGGTTCTTCCTCTTTTTTTGAAAGAGTGGCGGTAAAGAATAGTATTATTAAAATTAACGCCCAATCTCTCTGATCTGTTGGCGTTTAATGTCTGACTGGTTGTATCATCCTGGTCATTGAACATAATACCCTTTGTCAGGCTCTCGCTATTATAATCCTGAATATTGATTGAAGGAATGATCAGGATCGAATTTGATGAATCTATTTTCCAATCAAACCTGAAGTTTGCCCGATGATTATAATTATTACTTTCTGAACCGGCATCCTGGTTATAGAACTGCGTAGTATCGCCAATTGGGAAATATTCTCTCGCTATGTTCTCAGTGTTCTCCGTTTTCCTGTTATTAAAGAAATAACTACCACTCACATCAAGATTCTTAGCCCATTTATCATTGTAATTTACTCCAATTGCGTTTGTATTGCTTATCCCCGGTTGCTGCCCTATCAAAAAGCCACCGCCACCAAATCCCCCAAAATTTCCGCCACCAAATCCACCACCACCTGGTCTGCCACCACCCATGCCTCTGAAATTGCCCCCGCCAAATCCACCACCGCCACTGGTTACCCCAAGCAGATCTACCTCGGCAAAGTTTTGCTGGTTCACATCATTTGTAAGCGCAACAATTGAGAGTCTTGAGTTATTCTTAAAATAACTCATATTACCCCCCACGAGATAGTGATTGTCGGTACCATACCCTGCAAAAAATCTTCCGAACTGGCCATTACGCATATTGGGTTTTGTAACAATGTTGATAGACTTGGCAGCACTTCCATCATCAACGCCTGTAAATTGAGCCTGGTCGCTTAAACGATCAAATACCTGAATTTTGTCAACAATTTCTGCCGGCAAATTGCGAAGCGTTGCCGACGCATCGTCTCCAAAAAAGTCTCTTCCGTCAACGGTTACTTTTCTTACTTGCTCTCCTCCCACTTTCACCTGTCCATTTTCTACGGTAATGCCCGGAGCTTTCCTAACCAGGTCTTCTGAGTTTGCATCAGGATTAACCTTTAACTGGCTTGCACTTATTTCTGTCGTATCAGCCTTTTGTTTTGTCAATGGTGGGGTACTTACAACAGTCACACCACCCAGAGTTTTAGCCTCACGATTTACATTGATATCATCAATTTTTTTGGTAACATTCTCCCAAACGAACTCTCTCTTAGTTAATTCATATCCCAAAAAGCTTATAATAAGGTCATATCTTCCGGTATCAGGCAGGTTCCTGAATTCAAAATTTCCCGTTTTATCGGAGACTACAGTCAACGAATCAGCCCCGCGAACAATCTTCACTGTGGCCCCGGAAAGAGGCTGCTTATTTTCAGCATCGCGAATACTACCGCTAAGAACAGGAGTTTGGGAAAAAGAAACGAGGGAAAAACCAAGTAAAACCAAAGCTAAGAGACTGACTTTCATTGTAAAAATTTAATTCAATAGTTTAGACGTTTCATTTAAAATGAACCTTCGGAAAACCACGCCGTATTGTTAAATAAGTGCCGGCTTTTAAATTTCAAAAAAATGGGGCATTTTTAAGATCTAAACCGAAACTGATGTCCCATCCTCACCATGCCTTTTTACCCGGGGCTTCCAAGCGACTTGAATTCTTAACTGACGGAGTTTTTGCAATTGCCTGTACTCTTCTTGTGCTTGAAATTCATGTCCCTCATTTCAAACCTGGAATTAGTATGGCAGAACAGTGGCACGAATTCAGTGAATTAATTCCATCTCTCATTGCATTTGGTTTTAGCTTTTTAAATATTCTCATCTTCTGGAACAATCATGATGCTATAAGCAAAGTGGTGACACGGTTTGATACAAAGACAACTTTTTTAAATATCATTTTTCTTTTGTTTATAAGCCTCATTCCATTCACCACTGCATTCATTGCGGCAAACGTTGATTCATATTTAGCCAACATCTGTTATGGTTTAGTTCTTTGTCTTGCATCCCTTGTCGCAGTATGGATGTATCATCATCTTGCATTTAAAGCAATGCTTTTTTTTCCGGAAGTGTCAATGACATCAAGAAAAAGAGTTTACAAACAAATAGTATCAGGCCCTCTTCTATTTATAACTGCAATTGCAGCCGGCTTAATAAGTAATTACATCTCGATTGCTATCTATGCTTTAACACCAGTTATCTTTATGTTTTTACCCCAGCTTGATTTCGATACTAAAGAGGAAGAACGAAATAAACAGGAATAATGATCAGCTATTCCCAAACAACTGTACCCGTCTTCTCAAACCAGCCGGGGTATTTTGGTAAATGAATCTTTTCGATCTCATTTCGTTTCACTTTTAAAGAGGGAGTGATCATATTATTGGTGATGGTCCAGTTTTCTTTCATGATGACGATCTTCTCTATTCTCTCAAACTTTTCTAATAATGGATTGACGATATCCAGGCTTTGAGTAAGACTTTTTATCAATTCATCCTTCGATTTTTTCTTTCCGGAGTCTGTCAGGCAGACCAATGCCATCGGTTGTGGTACGCCGGTTCCAACAACACAAACATGTTCGATATCGGTGTTGGAATGCAATTTCACTTCGATCGGTGCGGGAGAAATATATTTTCCCTTATCGGTTTTGAATTGATCTTTTACCCGGCCAGTTATTTTTAAAAACCCTTCACTGTCATATTCACCCATATCTCCTGTTTTTAAATAACGGTCTTCGTCAAAAGCTTCTGCGGTCATGCCAGGTTCTTTATAATAACCCTTCATGTTACCTTCACTCTTTACCCGTATTTCACCATTGTCAGCAATTTTTACCTGCACAAATGGTAAAGGTTTTCCAACCGTTCCAAACCTATGAGCTTTTGGTCCGCAGAAATGAGAGTTCACGCAATCTTCTGTCATGCCATAAGCCTGATAAATAATTATGTCAAGATTTTTGTACCATTCTTGTAACTCAACAGAGATCGGTGCTGCCGCACTAAAGAAATGTGAAACCCTTGAAAACCCCATTTTTTTCTTAAGACTTTTTTTGAAGAAAGAATTGATAAAAGGGGTTGACAGGATAATATTGAGATTTCGTTGAGATATTTTTGACAAAACCCCTTCTTTCATTTTTTGCCAGATCCGGGGTACGGCAAAAAATATACTGGGTTGTATCTCCCGAAGATTCTTTGAAAAAGTTTCCAGCGATTCCGCAAACGAGATCGTGCCGCATGTAAACAATACATTCATTTCAACTCCTACTCTTTCTGCAATGTGACTTAGTGGTAAATAAGAGAACACTTCAGGTTGGTGTGGTAATTCTAACGCAGGTAGACCTGTGTCAAGAACTGCGCTGAAAGATCCCGCCGCATGCATGACCCCTTTGCATTTTCCCGTAGTACCGGATGTATAAATAATGGTCAGTATTTCCTCTTTCTTCCATTGATAAGAATCATTTATCGGTTCGTTTTTGTCGATCAATTCTTCAATGGTATAGTTTCCATTTATTCCATACATAGAAACGCTGATGCAAATAACATTGGCAGGAATGCCATCCGCCTGCGATTTGAAATCATCCA